>JALXFQ010000375.1 GCA_027067235.1 Gammaproteobacteria bacterium | reverse complement strand
GGGCATGGCGGGTCAATCCGGGTTGGGGCACTCCGGCGGTTGATGGCTCAGAGCCTGAACGAGAAGGTTTTTGATGGCCGGAGCTTCGTCCTGCGTGGTTTTGCCCCAGTAGCCCCGCCGGGGCAGTTCGCCGCCGTACCAGCCGTCGGGGAAAGCGCGATCAAGGCAGGCGACCAGTGCACCGTCGCCGGAAAAATTGACCTCGCCTGGCGAGATGATCAGCAGATTGTTGTAGCCATCGCCCAGCGCCAGGCGATCAGTCACTGGAGCGATGCGGGCGTGGGGAAGCTCCACTACGATTAGTCGCCCTTCCACTGTTTCCTCGCGCTGCTCGATGGCGGCCTCGGCGGCGGCCTCTTCTTCGTCGGTGATGCCCTGAGCCTTGCGGTCTCTGGCGCGGATGGTCGCGATGTCCTCATCGCTGGCCCCCATGCGGCGCATGGCGGGGATATAGCCCCGGTCGTTAGCAACGATCAGGGGAAAGTCATCGAACGGCGGTTTGCCCCAATCCTGCGGCGGCATTTCCAGCAGATTCCAGAGCTGTTCCAGCACAGTGGGCTTGTCCATGCCCGCCTGTTCGCCGTGGTGATCGAGCAGCATGGCCCGGGGCGGCTTCAGCCCGAGGTCGTTTTCCAGTTCGATGAGCACTGGCGTGGCGTTCCTGGGAAGGGAGCGAATTTCGTCGGCGTAGTCTGACGCCCTGGCGCCCCAGCCCAGGCGCTTGTCATGGATGCGTTCGACAGGGATACTCCGGTGGGTTAACAGGCGACGGATGGCCTCCATTTCGAGGTCATTGCCGCCGAGGAAGTAGTGGTTGTTTTTCATGGTTATTCGCGCCGGTCAGTTTCGCTTGAGGGGTTTCAATTCGAATCCGTTTTCGTCCAATGGAGCCAGGTGCTGTTTCTGATGGTTATGTCTGTCGTCATTCTTGACCCACCAACGGTAGTGTTCTTCCTCAAATGGAGCGCCAGAAATGCCCGCTGTTTGGGGGTAGTGAACCGGATGGTCGCCGCTCGCATTCGGGTCGCCCAGGGTTTCCACTGCCTGTACGGCTGCCGGGGCGATTTCCATCATTCTCGTCCTGAATGCGTCGCGTACGGTTCCCCAGTCTTCTTCTTTCTCCTCGCGCCGCTCACCGAAGGGGCCGGATTCCCGGTACTGGTTGGCCGGGTCGTGGCAGATGACCTCATCGATGCTGATCTTCACGCTGCCCAGCCCCAGGGGTTTGCCCATGCCGATCTTGTGCCGGAAGCCGTCGTTGGGAGAGAGGGCATAGAGCAACATGCCCAGCTCGAATTCGGTCAGGTTGTCGTATTCGACCTCGAAACTGAGGGACAGCTTGTCATGCAGAGGGGTGATACGGGTCTTTTGTTTCAGATGCTTATGCTCGTTCTGCGGGTGTGTGCGCCACGGCTCCTGCCCCGCATTTTTCTGGTGCAGATAAAACTTGCGGCCCTGAATCTCATGTTTGATCGGGTCGAGTTTCTGTTTGGCAATGTAGCCGCTGTTTCCTTCACGCATACGGAAATAGAGCGCGGGCGATGGGGGCTTGGGTGAATCCAGTATCTTCAGGGTGACCTCAGAACCATAAGGGCCTTCTTGGTCTTCTGCGAGCCTGCCGTCCCAACGGGCATGACTGAAGCGCACATGGCCAGCGTAGGCCGCCGCTGCGTCTTTGGAGTCATCCCCGCCCCTGGGGCGGTCTTCCACGAAGCCGAACATGCGTTCGGCGGGGGAGAGGCACTGCCTGTTGCTGCTAAACGGAGCCAACTCGCGCTCCGGGAGAAAATCGTGCAGGGTGGCGACTTGTCCATCCGGGTATCGAGGCGCTTTTCGCCATAGGGATGATATGGACAATTCGGAGACGATGATATTGCCATCCTCTGCTTCTTTAACATCAAAATAGACCAGATCGCCTTCTTTCAGCCGAATGGTGGATACATCATGAATCCTGGTTCGTTCCATTCCCTTCAAATGGAAAGGAAGATAGCCTTCCTTGTCGGCGCGTTCGTCACAAAGCCTGTGGAAATTTTTCAATGCCACCGTCGCATCCAGCAAGGGGTTTTGCTTTGATTCATCCTCAGGGTATGGGATGAATATCTCATGCTTTTTTCCCACTTGCTCATTTCTTATATTGTACCCGGTGGGAATATCCTTTTCCCGGCCGTCGATGCCCAGCACGCGCAGAATACCACGGGTATAGCCGCTGCGTGGTTGCTCAACAATGAGCTTGCTTGAAGCTTTTTGCCCCAACAGAAAACCGTGATTATGGTGGCGAAATTTTGCAAAAACCTTGGCGGGGTCTTGTCTGTCCCAACCAACAGCGCCCAACTGCATGTACCAATATTGTTGATTGTTGGCAGACCAGGATAACGGTTTTTTTCTATCCAGGAAGCTGTTGGCTTTATACCGGATTTTCTTGTGGTCATTCGGTGCTGGTTCATATCCATCCAGATAAACCAGTAAGCCAATACTGTTACAGAATACTCTTTTCCAGGTTGGTTCAGGCTTGCTGTTTTGCATGGGCGGCAGGGTCAGTGGAAGCAGTTGCATGTCCTCGCCATTGGCGTCCTTTTTTAGCATGCCAATGGCTCCCAGAGATTCCTTCGCGAACATATCCGCGCGTCTCGACAAGGATCTATCATCCACCACCCTCATCGCCGAATAACTGGTCGCCTCGGCGATGGATGAGATCATGCCGCGCAGGCTGGTGGCGGGGATGGCGGGTTGACCGTTCAACTCATAGGGAGCGACGCGGGCGGGATGATCCTCGCTGGCCTCCTGATATCGTCTTGCACCAACGAAAATGGGGGTCTCTGTTGTCAGGGTGCAGCAGATTTTGCCTTTGTGACGACCGTCCTGTTCATAGCGCGAATGGCCTCCGTACAAGTAGGGGTTGCCTTTGTACTGGTCTCTCTGATAGGGGGCGGCGTCAATCCATTCATCATGTTCCCTGTCTTTCCGCAGGGGGACGAAGTGGTAGGGGTTGTGAAACTGGCTAATGATCTGGCCTCCTCTTACCGGGTTTGTGCTGCCCCGGTTGGCTGGTCGTTGCCGATTTCCGCCTTTATTTCGCCGATTTTTTCGATAAGGTTTCGCCATGATTCTTGCGCCTCTTTTTGAAAGTCTTGTTCTTCCCATTTGCCGATTTGAGCCGTTTTGCAGTGGCCGTAACCCTTGCCCGCCGCGCCCCAGCCGAACCGCAGTTCGCCATCCATCAGGTCGCGCAACACCAGAGACAGCAGACCCAGGCTCCATTGTTGGCTGCGGCCCTGGTCGAGACGGATGCGGCCCCGGAAAACCGGCGAAATGATGGCGCGAGCGTTGTATTTGGCACTGTCCTTGCCGCCGCCGGTGAAGCGATCGACGGCAAGCATTTCCTGGGTTTGGATTTCATACTCATCCTCCACAAGGGTGAAGTCGTCGATGGCTACCGGGCTGCGCCAGCCGGGCGCGCCGAAGAGCTGGCAGGCCAGGCAGAGTTTGGCCTCCTGTTCGCCATCACCCTCCGGCTTCTCGCCGTCCCGCAGCGGCTTGCAGGCGTGGTCATGGATTTCAGGACGGCAGGCAATGAGTTCTTCGATTTTTCCCATCAGGCCGGTGTTCCGCCAGGCATCCTGATCCAGATCGAGCAGGGTGCGCAGGATGCGCTCGCCATGGCCGCGCAATACGCCGCGCAGGGATTTTGCGGGCAGGATGACCCGGCCCATGACGTCAGTGCGGGGCTTGGCATCCGGCGTTCTTTGTTCCTGGGGGAGTTTCTTTTCCCGCTTTACCTGGGCTGCGGTTAGCGGGTTATTGACCAGGAAGGGGCCGTCGAAATGCAGGTGGATGTCGAAGATATGTGCCTCGTTTTTTTTCGGCGAATGTTTCTCGGCCTGCTCCAGTAATTGTTGGAGTTTGGCATCAGTCACAGGCTGAAAGGCGTTGTCGGCGTGTCCTCGATCCGTTTGTTCCAGCCAGTCAAGCACGGCTTGTTGATCAAATTTTTCCACGCTGGCCAGTTCCCAACGCATGCGCCCTTTGCCGCTGATGGTGTCCGCGCCCAGGGTTACCGGAGCATCGGGGTCATTAAATGCTTCCAGAGCGGCCAGCAGCAGGGGAATGTCGGTTTTCGCCTCGGTAAACTGGCCGGTGATACAGAAATCGAAGCCCGTGCCGGGGGCCACGGTTTCGGCATGGGCCAGGTGGTTCTCTGCCGCCGCGCCGCGCTCGCGGTCGATGGAGTTGATGATTTCAAGCCAGGTCTGTTTGTTGTCATCCCAATGGGGCAAGGGGGTGTTTTCGGGACGGCGCAGACTGAGAGGGGCATCAAGGAATTCGACTTCGCCCCCATGTCCAGAGTCTTCCTGCTCCGAGTCCTCGCCAAACAGGCGCTTGAATTGCTCAACCTCGATGCCTTGCAGGCCCTGACGCAGGACATCTCGCAGGATGCCACGCAGGCTGGTGGCAGGGATCACGGGCAGGCCCCGATGGTCGCGCAGGCAGTCAGCGATCTCCACCGGCTTGCCGTCCACCACAAAGTCATCACGCTCGCTGTTATCTCCCGAGCCAATAAATAAAGGCGTTTCAGCTACCAGGCAGCCCCGAATGCGCCAGCGTGGACGGAACGGCCAAGGCGTGTGCCCCTTATCGACCTTGTCCTGTACGATAGTTTCCGCTTTCTCGTTCATGACCGTACCTCCTCGATGGACTCGATGGCTTCGCATTCCTCCGACCGGGGCCGCCAATCCTCGTGGACAGACAGGTTGACAGCGATCTCGCCGTAACCGTTCTGCGGAACGTAGGGGCAGTAACGCCAATGCTCGTCGTCTTCACCCTTGATGTTCCAGGATTCGCGAATGGATGTGCGTAAGGGAAGGCCCGTTTGCAGCCAGTTTTCCAAGTCTGACCGGGCAGTTTCCTGATTGGTAACCGAAAAGACAAATACCGATCCGGCGCGGGTGAGTATCCAGGGGTAGTAGTCTTTGCCGGTAAAGTCATGGCGGGCGGCCAGGAACTCGCCACCTTTCAAGACCTGTTGTGCGTAGAACCTCTCCAATGCAAGGCCAGAACACAATTCCTGCCAGACGGCCTTGTAAACCTCAAGAAGCTTTGACTCGCCACTGGTTTCATCAAGTTCCCCTTTGGGCAACAACAGGGCGTCGGTTTGCAGGGTGATGCAAATAAGGCCGTCCTCGCCCAGGCCGGGAACGATTTCGCCGCCCGGCATCGTCGGACGGATGGTGCCGCCGGGCTGGAGATTCACCTCGGCGATAGCCTTGGTCTTGCCCAGCCCCATGAAGCCCAGGGAGAGCAGCCGCTGGAGCTGCTCGGCGACCTCGGCCCTGTCCTCTTCCTCCTCCACGCCCGTGAGATCAACGCGCGACAGCCAGCACAGGCCATCGGGGCGCACCATGTCGTAGGAGAACAGTTGCTGGTCCCGCGCGCGCAGTTTTTTGCTGTCGATGGCGGTGCGCACGCGCAGTTCGCGCTTGACCTCGGGCCAGCCGAAATCGGCCCTGGGTCCGGCGTCCTTCCAGTCGGGCTGAAATTTTGGCGCATCGCCTCCGATCAAACAGGGATCGCGCTCCAGGGCGACATCTCGATTACCGTTGGCCGTTTGCACGATGGACAGGGGCATAACCACCGGGCGGGTCATGCACTGGTCGCTGGGGAAGGCGTGGCGCAGGCGCAGGCTGGAAAAGTGTTTGCGCAGCAGGGCGTATTCATCATCCCTGCCGCGCCCGGCCTCGCCGCCGAGCATCTGGAACAGGCAACCGAGCAGGACGCCGCCGGGGATGATCTCCGAGGAGCGGAACAGGTTTTTCACCGGGGCATCGTCGTCCACGCACAGGGGTGATTGCGGGCGGAGGATCAGATCGAAAGCGTCACTGGCGGTGAGGGGGGCGTTTTCCGGGGGTGAGGTTGATCTGCCGACATCTACTTGCACGCCGGTAACGCGGCCAAAACCCTGGCCCCGGTAGGCCCCCAGTTGGGTGACCCATTGCAGGCCGGTCTCGATTTGACGTTGGATGCGGTTTATTTCCTCTTCATCCTCGGCCAAAAAGTCCACGCCACCTTCGAATTTCATTGGCTGACCACTGGCGAAGGGGCTTTCCACCATCAGTTGCATGCGGTCCTGCACCGCGCCCCGCTCCGGGTCGATGCGAACGCGATAGCGCACGCCTTCAGCCGTCTTTACCGGCTCAGTCAAGATAAAGTCGCTGAACAGCAAGCGCTTGGGGCGGGCGGTCAGTGCATCGCCGTAGGCCTCGCCACCGAGCAGGCGAGCGATTTCGATGGCGTCCGGGATCGGATCGGATTCAGCCGATTCCTTGTTCAGGGCGTCGGCAAGCTCTTCCCACGCCTCGCGCAGCTTGCCGGTGACATGGGTGCCGGGCAGCAGGTAGCGGTCATTGGCATCCCGCGCCAGCACGGCATCCAGCCCCCAGGGGCCGGGGGCGGAACCCTGGGTAATGAAGGGGCCAGTGAGTTCGATGGAGATATTCAGATGGGCACGGATCATGGCTGGCCCTCCTCTTTCTGTTTCTCTTTTAGTCCCAGATAGTCCCAAAGCTCCAGCAGGTGTAGCCAGGTGGACAGGCCAGGGTTAAAGCAGTTTTCCAGCTTACCCAAGTCGCTTTCTTCAATCCCCGCCACCTCGCGCAGTTTTCCGCTTTTTTCCTCGGCGGATTTCAGATCGCCGGACTGCGCCAGTGCGGCGAGACGGTAGAGCTGGCGCTTGGCCAGATCGGTCTGTTTGATAGCCCACGCTGCCTCGTTAGCAGCCAGCATGGCGTCGCCATCGAGGATCATGGTGGCTGCATCCCCCAGCGGCCAGCGTTTGGCGCGCATTTCTTCCAGATCGGCCCCGGCGTGGTCGAAGGACTCCAGCACCTGGTAGGCGACGCGGTTGGCGCTTCGATCCCCCTTGGCCAGATCACCCAGGTTGCGGGCCAGACTGAGTATGGGCTGGATGGGGGCATTGTGGTGGCAGAAGACCAGGCCTGCGCCGTGAGTCAGAGGCTCGTCACTGATCTTGTGGTAATTCCATTCCCTGGAGATTTCAAAGAAACGCCCAAGCATCCACCAGCCCTTCCAGGCGGGAACGACCCAAATGATCTCATCACCACCCCAGAGCAGGGTTTCCAGACGGATATTGCCGCCATTTTTCCAGTCACTGTTACCTTTGATTTCAGTCAACAGCGTGGTAAGGGTTCCGTCCTGAAATTCCTCGCGCAACGTCTTATCGAAGTCTTCTTGCTTTTTTTCCGAAGTACAGTAGGCCAGTGCCTTTTTGCCAAAATGGTTGCCATCCAGGTAGATCACGGCCATCTTGTTATGGAGATTGCCGTAGTCCGTCCCCTGCGCCAGAGCGTGCAAATCCGTGGTGAATTTCAGGCCATCAATCCCAGTGTGCTTTTTATAGAAGCCATCCTTGTCGGTTACCCATGGCCGATTCTCCTTCCCGTCCTCCACCCAGCGCGCATGGCAGGCGGTAGAGATCAGCGCTTCTTCCTCGTCTCCATTATCTCGTATTAACGCAACCGGAAAGCCAGTAGCGGGGCGGACCCGGTCAAATTCACAGACGCCTTTTACCTCATCCTCATTGGGATCGGGCATGGCCACGCTGGGCGATTGCATCTGCTGCCAGCGGGAGATGGCCTCCAGGCGCGAACGGGTGTGCTGATACGCCTCTGGTTCGCCCACGGGCTGGACGGCGATGGTCAGGGTGGCGTGTTTGTAGCGCTTGTCGTAGTTGAATGTTTCGCGCGCCTGTGCGGCGACCTGGCTCGCCTCGCCGTCGCTATTAGCCTCAAACCTAAACAAGCCGAACGAGGCCCCGGAGGATATTTTGTCTAGTGTGATGTGTTGGCGCTTTATGTTCTGCTCCAGCCAGTCCACGCTGTTGAGCAGCATCAGGCTGCCGCCGCGCACGATCTTGATGCGGTCGGTGTCCAGCACGAATGAGTCGAAGTTGACGCCTTCGATGCGGAGATAGTAGGGGTTCATCATCTTGTTCTCTTTCCGTTTATTTGCACGGTTAGCTATTTGTCCCGGGTCTGCTTATCCCGAGTTAGCCACCTGATCAACCCGAAAACGAAAAATGTGGTAATGGCTATGACGATCAACAGTGAAAAGGCTTCCTTGTCAGGCGCGCATTCGCCTCCGATCCATGGCCAGCATGACACTAGGTTGAAATCATGGATGTTCATGCCGAATATGCCGGTAACCAGTGCCCCGGCAGTAAATGGGATGCCCCAGCGGGCAATGTTGTTCGCCGTATCTGCCAAACTATTGGCGCGTTTGGTCTCCAGGTATTCATAGGTCTCATGTATTTCAGCCTTGATCTCATCAAACAGGGGTTCAACATCAAAATGCTTCCGTGCCAGACTATACATTTCAACAGCCTGCTGCTGGTTTGACAGGGTGGGGAACTGGTAATGGATGGTGAACTGGGCGAATGCCTTGCGGATTTTTTCGAACTCGGTCTCGTCCAGTTTCCCCTGATCGAACAGACGGCCAATTTCATTGCTGAACCGGAACAGACTGGCCCGCAGATAGAACAGCAGCAGCACGATGTCAAAATAGAAAGTGGAAAAATGATCGACCACGGGTATGTCATCCTCTTTACTCGGATGCTTCGCGAACATCACGCCACTGTGGATCGAAAACCCATACCAGGTGCCCCGGGACTCCCAGCGTTTGTAGGTCCGTTTGTCTGCCCATTTACGTTCAAACCGGTCGGGGCCGTGATGCGTTTTGCCAGGGGTTTCACCGGGCGTGTCCACGTTGAGTAGCTTTACCCAGTGGCCGCAATCCGCCGCCTTGCTGGAATCACTGCGGGCCATATTCTGCAATTCCTGCACGCCGTTTTTCAGAACCGCCGCCGACCAGACATAGGTGCGATTGTCGGCGTAAGTCAAAAAGCCCCGGTCAGGATTTTCAGCTGGGTTCTGGATATGATCCAGGGCTGCATCGATATCCTCATCGCTAACGATGCGATAGTGCTTGCCGTCTGATTCCACCGGGTATTTCAGCAGTTCGGCCCAGCGATCGAAATATATCTTGTGAATTTCATCATTCGATAACGAATCGCTATTCTTATACCGCTTAACGAGTTCGCTATCAGTATTATCGGAGTTATAACTGGCAACTGCGTCAGGAAACATGGCGCGAAAATATGGTGCTTTATCGGCCTCGAAATGGTTTTTATGGGGCCTGAATACATACCGGAAGAATTCATTGAACAGCAGCAGGTCATCCAATGTAGGTGTAGGTGCATCGCCTTCTTGTGGCTCCAAATATATGTCCACCAGCAGGAAACCGGTTTGCAACAGGGTTGAGGTCGACTGACAATCGCATTCAAACAATACTAGGCGGGGACAGTCCATGCGGGCAATGATTGGTTTCCCCTTGGTCAAATGTACTGTCTGTTTCTCGTTCCACGGCGCATCACCTGAATAACGAAGCTCTAACCAGCGGGCGCGCTCGAACAGGACGCGTCCGGTCTCGCGAGTAAAGTAGGTATAGCGCTGCTTGAACGCCTGTTTTTCAACCGGCGCGTAATACGGTTTGCTGTCGCCGGGATTGCCCGGGCTGTCTTGCTGTTTTTCCCAGGCAAAGGGTAAAACAAAACGGCTGAAAGCACTTTGGTCCTTGCCAGTGACGAGCATCAAGGGTTCCCGGCGTTTTGTCATAGGTGTTCCTCCAGTGCCTCCAATTCCCCCGATAGCTGATACAACCCGTTCCCGTAGCTTGTCTTCCCGCCCACCCCGATCCACTGACCCAGCGCAAGCCACGGGACGAGGGTGGGTGGGATGGGACGGTAGCGGAAGTTGCCAGTGATGCCGCCGAGTTTGGAGCCGGGGCGCAGGGGACGCGTGTGGTCGGCTTCGATTGTGGTGGCGCGGGCCAGGGCGGCGAGTGCGGTTTTTTCGTGTGGCGGGGTGAGCAGGCCGCCGCAATAGAGGGTGGATAGCGTGTTGGCTCGACCAATGATGCGTTCGATGACGGCGGTTAGCGGTGGTGCATTGGTGATGAGTTCGCCATTCTTCCTGATCTGCATGGGCGTGAGTAATTCAAGCGTCACTGCGTCGGCGGCGGGGGCGTTTGTGATGATGTCCGCCGCTGTCACGGTATCAGGTTCGGTGATCCAGCTATTGTTGGCGAAGAGTGTTTTCGGCTCAGTGAGGGTCAGCTGTTCCAGCCGGTCGATATGGAAGCGTCCCTGTTTGTTGCCGAGCAACCCGCTACCGTTATCCATCGTTTCCAACGCCGCGTAGATGACGTTGATATGTTGTCGAGCGTTGCCGAAAAGGGTGATGCCGAGATGGATTTGTTCGTTTTTTCTCCAAATGCCTTTTTGAGCGGCGGGTGGAATGATCAGGAATGGTTTGGCTGGCGTTTTGTGGGTGGCTTCCCAGTAGTCGGGCCTGGGTGGGTGGTAGAGCCAGCGCCCGATGCTTGGGCTGGTCTGCCGCAGGGCGCGTCCGAGAATCCGGTGGAACAGATCGGCCGGATCCCGGGGTGGTTTGACCGAGTCGCGCAGGCGCAATGAAAAAGCAAAAGCGCCGATGGTGAACTGGTCGAAATTCACCCGTTTCGACGCTTTCTCAGGGCGTGTCATGCCGTGCATTGCGTGAACTCCCTCCCTTTGGCGTGACGCAAACGCGCATTTTATCGTGGCCGACTGTTTTTTTATTGATCTGTATCAATCGATGTCTAAATTTAATGCTATAGGTTCATGTGGGTAAAGCATGAAGGCTCGGAAGTGCGGTCGATGCCGCTGTATACCCTAGCTGGATGTTGAATAAGTACTTCCCTGGACTTTTTCAACCACGGAAGCGGAAAACGCGGTTTCCAGGTCGATTAGCCGATTTCAAAAACACAGTTTCTGTTAGATCAGTCGGCAGACCATAAAGCCGTGTACGCCGATTCGACTCCGGCTCCAGCCTCCATTCCTGCGGCATTTCGGCATCTCGTCCACCGCTGGCTCCCGATGAAATCAGCGTGCTGCAAGATTTCCGCCCGGAACCGTTGTTCAGGTGTCGCCTGTTGGCCGTCGAATGGCGTATGATCGCGGGTAACAGGAGTCAACAGGAAACCGCACTGGCCTGATTCGCGCCGGGCGCTCCGGTGTTGCGGGGTGTTTCCAGCGACAGTTCGCCAGACGCGGAAAACATGCAGCCAAAGCCAAAGCGCACAGTGTTCTTTGTTTCCGACCGCACCGGTCTTACCGCCGAATCCTACGGCAAGAGCCTGCTCGCCCAGTTTCCCGGTTTCGCATTTGACAGCCTGCTGCATCCGTTCGTCGATGATGTTGACAGAGCCGTCGCCGTGGCGGCCGCCATCGACGCGGCAGCAGCCGGCAATGCGCATCAGCCGGTAGTGTTCAGCACCCTGGTAGACGAGAAACTGCAGGCCATCATCGGCGCCACTGATGCCTGCGTCATCAATCTGTTTGGTACTTTTCTCGATCCGCTGGAAAAATGCCTGGGTGTGAAATCCGCGCATACGCAAGGTAAATCCCACGATATTCTCGGTAGCCAGAGCTATATGCGGCGGCTGGACGCCATTGACTATGCCCTGACTCACGACGATGGTGTGCGGCCCGACCAGTATGACGAGGCGCAGATCATCCTGGTCGGTGTATCGCGCTCCGGCAAGACGCCGACCAGCCTGTATCTGGCCCTGAATCATTCCCTGTACGCCGGCAATTATCCGCTGACCGCGGAAGAGCTGGATGCGGAGCGGCTACCGCGTGTTTTGCTGAAATGGAAAGACAAACTGGTGGGCCTGACCATTTCCGCGGTGCAGCTGAGTCACATCCGCGAGAAACGCCGGCCCGGCAGTCATTACGCATCGCTGGCCTATTGCAAGCGCGAGGTGCGTATCGCCGAGCAAATGTTCCAGCAGGCCGGCATCCCTTATTTCGACTCCACCGACACTTCCATCGAGGAACTGGCCGGAGCAGTGATGAAAGTGAAGAAATCCCGTCTTGATCAGACTTGACATCAACCCGCCACGAGGACAGGAGTATGGACAGTTACACGGTTGCGCTGGAAACACTGGGCATGGGCGATGTGCCGCGGGTGGGCGGCAAAAATGCCTCCCTGGGTGAAATGCTGCAGAATCTGGGGGATCTGGGCGTTAAAGTACCCGGCGGCTTTGCCACTACCGCTGACGCCTATCGCCAGTTTCTGCAGGCGCATGGTCTTGCCGACCGCATTGCCGGGCGGCTCGAGCAACTGGATGTGGATGATGTCGCCGCCTTGCAGCAGGCCGGCGCCGACATACGTGGCTGGATTATGCAGGTGCCTTTTCCGCCGGACGTGGAGCAGGCCATAGATTCGGCCTATAGCGGCCTCATTGAGCGCTATGGCGAAAAAACCACCTGGGCGGTGCGATCTTCGGCCACAGCGGAAGATCTGCCCGACGCTTCCTTTGCCGGCCAGCAGGAGACCTTTCTCAATGTTTCCGGGCTGGACAATATCAAGCTGAAAATACGCGAGGTGTTCGCCTCGCTGTTCAATGACCGGGCCATTTCCTACCGTCAGCACCAGGGTTTCGATCATGGCGACGTGGCGCTTTCCGCCGGTATCCAGAAAATGGTGCGCTCCGATATCGGCGTCAGCGGCGTCATGTTTACCCTGGATACGGAAAGCGGTTTTCGCGATGTGGTTTTTATCACCGGCAGCTACGGTCTCGGGGAAATGGTGGTGCAGGGCGCGGTCAATCCCGATGAATTCTATGTGCATAAAAGCACCCTGCGGGCGGGCCGTCCTGCCGTATTGCGCAGGAATCTTGGCAGCAAGCTGGTAAAAATGGTCTATGCCGATGGCGGCAGCGATGAACTGGTGCGCATAGTCGATACCGACACGGATGAACGCCGGCGTTTCTGCCTGAACGATGACGAAGTGCAACAGCTGGCGCGCATGGCGCTGACCATCGAACAGCATTATCAGCGGCCCATGGACATCGAATGGGCCCGGGACGGCGTGGATGGCCAGCTCTATATCGTGCAGGCGCGGCCGGAAACCGTGCAGAGCCGCACGGGCAATATCATCGAGAAATATACCCTGCAGGAAACCGGTCCGGTGCTGGCGCAGGGCCGCTCCATCGGTCATCGCATCGGCAGTGGCCGGGTGCGGCTGTTCCGCGGGCTGGACAATATGGACAGTTTCCGCGAAGGCGACATACTGCTCACCGACATGACCGATCCCGACTGGGAGCCGATCATGAAAAAGGCCTCCGCCATCATCACCAATCGCGGCGGACGCACCTGTCATGCCGCCATC
>JALXFQ010000374.1 GCA_027067235.1 Gammaproteobacteria bacterium | reverse complement strand
ACAGGGAAGTAACCACTTATCATTCTCTTCTCATGGAATTGTGCGCGGCGCCGGATCAACCGGCTCCGCGCTTTTTTATGTCCAGGGATGGACGGGCGGGTAATTGCTCCTGCATTTTCCGCACTCCCGCCATCCCTGGCGGTCGGTCGATAAGTGTTCCCGACCCTATCGACACTCCCGCCATCCCTGGCGGTCGGTCGATAAGTGTTCCCGACCCTATCGACACTCCCGCCATCCCTGGCGGTCGTCTGCCGCGGGCGCGGGGATGTGCAGGAATCGACTCGCACATCAAAAGAATCAATGAGCAGTGGTCAGAGTCTGGCAAGTTTATCCAGACCCAATACCAGCAGGCTTCATCCCCACCGCCTCGCGCGCACTAAGCTGAAAACAGTTGCACCACCATGGGGCATTAGCTTCGCTTGGTCAGGCCGTTATCGAATCCCTGACGTGGCTGTATAAGGGTTCTCTGAAATTGGCACGTCTTTTGCGTAAACCCGCTCCATACGCGAAGCATTCCCGGAGCAACTGTAATGAAAGAACGTTTGGTACTGATTGGCAATGGCATGGCTGGCGTGCGCACGCTGGAGGAGTTGCTGAAGCTGACGCCGGAGAAATATGACATTACGGTGTTTGGCGAGGAGCCCTACGGTAACTACAACCGCATCATGCTGTCACCGGTGCTGGCCAGCGAGAAGACCATTGATGAAATCATGTTGAATGACGATCAGTGGTATGCCGATAACAATGTCACTCTGCACAAGGGCAGGAAGGTCACCGGGATTGATCGCGTCAGAAAAGTGGTCAGGGCCGACGACGGCACGGAAGCAGCCTATGATCGTCTGATTATCGCCACCGGGTCCACGCCGTTTATTCTGCCGGTGCCGGGCGCTGACAAGGAGGGTGTGATTGGCTTCCGCGATATCCACGACGTGGATCTGATGCTGGAAGCCTCGAAAAAATACAAAAAGGCCGTGGTTATCGGCGGTGGCTTGCTGGGTCTGGAGGCGGCCAACGGCCTGATGAAGCAGGGCATGGACGTCACCGTGGTGCATTTGCTTGGTCATCTGATGGAGCGTCAGCTTGATGTGACGGCGGCGAAAATGCTGCAGCAATCGCTGCAGGACAAGGGCATGAAATTCCTCATGGATCACGCCACCGAAGAGGTGTTGGGCGACGATCACGTGACCGGCCTGAAGTTTTCCGATGGTACGGAAATCGCTGCCGATTTGCTGGTTATGGCGGTGGGCATCAAGCCGAATATCGAACTGGCGCAAAATGCCGGTTTGCATTGCGAGCGCGGCATCGTGGTCAACGACACCATGCAGACGTTTGACCCAGGCATCTATTCAGTTGGCGAGTGCGTGCAGCATCGCGGCGTCTGCTATGGCCTGGTGGCGCCGTTGTTTGAACAGGCCAAGGTGGCGGCGAATCATCTGGCCGAGTTCGGCATCGCTCGCTACGAAGGCTCGGTCACGTCAACCATGCTCAAAGTTACGGGCATTGACCTGTTTTCCGCCGGTGATTTTCTTGGCGATGATGACACCGAGGAAATGGTGTTCCAGGACGTGGCCTCCGGTGTGTACAAGAAAATCGTGCTGCGCGACAACAGGATTGCCGGCTGCGTCATGTACGGCGATACCATCGACGGCACCTGGTATTTCCAGATGTTGAAGGATGGCACGGATGTGTCGGATTTCCGCAATACCATACTGTTTGGTCAGGCCCATCTGGGTGATGCGGGTCATGGCGATGATACGCGCGTGGCGGCCATGCCGGACGATGCGGAAATCTGCGGCTGCAATGGCGTTTGCAAGGGCGACATCGTTAACGCGATTTCCGAAAAGAAACTGTTTACCCTGGACGACGTCAAGGCGCATACCAAGGCGGCCAGCTCCTGTGGCTCCTGCACCGGTCTGGTGGAGGCGCTGCTGGCGCACACCCTGGGTGGCGATTATTCGGAAGCGCCGAGCAAGAAGCCGCTGTGCTCCTGCACCGATTACAGTCATGACGACATTATTGGCGCTATCAGGAACCAGGAACTCAAGAGCATGCAAGCCGTGCGCGATTTTCTGGAGTGGAAGACACCGGACGGCTGCGCCTCCTGCCGCCCGGCGCTGAATTACTACCTGCTGGCGAACTGGCCGGAAGAGTACCAGGATGATTTGCAGTCGCGTTTCATCAACGAGCGCGCCCACGGCAATATCCAGAAAGACGGCACCTATTCAGTGGTGCCGCGCATGTTCGGCGGCCTGTGTACGCCGTCCGATCTGCGCGCCATCGCCGATGTTTGCGAAAAATACTCAGTGCCGGAGATGAAAGTGACCGGTGGTCAGCGTATCGACCTGTTTGGCGTGAAAAAGGAGGATTTGCCGGGCATGTGGAAGGATTTGACCGATGCGGGTTTTGTATCCGGCCATGCCTATGGCAAGGCCATGCGCACAGTGAAAACCTGCGCCGGCAAAACCTGGTGTCGTTTTGGTACGCAGAATTCCACCGGCCTGGGCGTGAAGCTGGAAGAGCTGACCTGGGGTTCGTGGATGCCGCACAAGTTCAAGCTGGCGGTGTCCGGTTGCCCACGTAACTGCGCCGAAGCCACCATCAAGGATTTCGGCGTGGTCTGTGTGGATTCCGGTTATGAGCTGCATGTGGGCGGCAACGGCGGTATCAAGGTGCGCGTTACCGACTTCCTGTGCAAGGTGGATACCGAAGAGGAAGTGCTGGAATACTGCGGCGCGTTTATTCAGAAATATCGCGAAGAAGCGCATTATCTCGAGCGCACCGCGCCGTGGGTGGAGCGCGTCGGTCTGGCCTGTGTAAAACAGGCGATTCTGGAAGATGAGGCGCAGCGCAAGGCGTTGTACGAGCGCTTCCTGTTGTCGCAGAAATTTGCCCAGATTGACCCCTGGAAACAGCGCGCGGAAGGGGCTGAATCCTGTGAATTCAACCCCATCAGGATTTCCGCCTGAGTATACAAGACAAGAGTTTTAGATTATGAGCAACTGGTTAGAAGTGGCAAAGCTGGACGATATTCCCCGTCTGGGTTCGCGTGTTGTGCGCACGGATACCATGGAAATCGCGGTTTTTCGTGCTGCGGATGATTCGGTCTTCGCCCTGAAGAATGTCTGCCCGCACAAAAAAGGGCCGTTGTCTGAAGGCATCGTCGCGGGTCATACGGTGACCTGCCCGTTGCACAACTGGAAAATCAATCTGGAAGACGGTTGCGCCCAGGGGCCGGATGAAGGTTGCACCCATGCGTTTGAAACCAAGGTGGACGGCGATATCGTCTATCTCAAAGGCTGAATGGATTGAACAGCGCATCCCTGTTAATAATGGCGCGTCGTCAGGTGGCGTCATCAATCGGCTGCGAAAAATAAAACGCGCCTGACCGCGATTCGCGGAAGCCGGAAAATTCGGGGAATCATTCAACTTCCAACCAGTTTGGACGAAGGAGAAAACCATGTTAGTTCAAGACGTAATGACCACATCAATCAGAACCGTAAAGCCCGAAACCAAACTGCTGGAAGTGGCGTCGGTTATGTGTCTGTACCGGATTCCCGCGCTGCCCGTGGTGGATGACGATGGCAAACTGGTGGGTAATATTTCCGAAATCGACTTGCTGAAAAACCTGTTTCCGTCCATGGAAGACCTGATGTCTGGCTCTGGCGCCGACCAGCACGAAAAAATGATGCCGAACTATGGCGTGACCATGACGCTGAAAGTGAAGGATCTGATGGCGAGCAATCCGATTTCGGTAACCCCCGATATGCATGTGCTTAAAGCGGCCGCCAAAATGGCGGGACACAAGTTCCGCCGGATTCCGGTGGCGGATGTGGATGGCAAGCTGGTGGGCGTCATGAGCCTTGGCGACGTGCACAAGGCGGTGTTTCATGCGCATTTGTCGCGCGCCAATTGCAGCACCGATTAAACCGGCGCTACACGGCGTCTATCCGTATTCAGATCAAGCTTAAAACGGGGAAAACATGCTATTTGGTCGAGGCCAGAAAAACCCGGTCAAGATCGCCGAGAAGGGCGTTGTTGAATGGAAATACGCTACTTGTGGTTACTGTTCCACGGGCTGTTCCATCGAGGTGGGACTGAACGAGAGTGGTGAAGCCGTTGCTTCACGCGGCGTTGGCGGCGCGGATGTGAATCGCGGCAAGCTGTGCGTCAAGGGCATCTTCGAGCATGAGTTGTTTACCTCCAGCGGGCGCGGAACCGAACCGCTGATTCGCGAAAACCGTTTGCAGGACTGGCGCAGGACCGATTGGGATACGGCGTTGGATGCAGTGCATGATGGCATTCGGGGCATTCAGGAAAAATATGGCCGCGACGCGTTCGCTGTCGTCTCCACCGGCCAGATGCTCACCGAGGAGTTTTACACGCTGGGCAAGCTGACCCGCGGACTGATCGGCACCAACAATTACGACGGCAACACGACATTGTGCATGGCG
>JALXFQ010000373.1 GCA_027067235.1 Gammaproteobacteria bacterium | reverse complement strand
GTAATAATGGACGGGTCTTTCAGAAACTCGATGATTTCCGCCAGTTCCTGCTTGGCCTCCTCCGCGCCAGCAACGTCATCGAAAGTCACTTTTTCACCGGTATCCGGATGGATACGCACCTTGTTGCCGAGATTCAGCATGCTGGCAGCGCCGCCGCCCATGCGTTTCATCATCCAGCCCCACAGCAGGAACAGCAGGCCGAAAGGCAGCACCCAGTTGAAAAGAAACTTGCTCAGCCAGTCGCCGCCGGGCGGGCGCACGGTGATTTTTACGTTGTGTTTTTCCAGCTTGCTGGCCAGCTCCGGATCTTTCAGCGGCACGGTAACAAAGGTCCGGGGCCGCTGTTTTTCGTCCTGCTCGGTGAGCTTGCCCATGAGATAACGGTCAGTGACATACACTTCGGTCACTTCGTCGCGGTTCAGTCTGGCCAGAAAATCGCTCCAGTCCAGACGTTCGGGGCTGCCCGCCGCCGCGCCCTTCCACAGATACAGGGAAACAATCATGAACAGCACATACATAAGCAGCGTGAAATCCGGCCGCTGCCAGAATTTCTGACCACTGTTTGCGGGTTTGTTGATTTCGATGTCCGGCTCTTTCTCGCCGATGCTGAAACGATTATCTTTCATGATGGTTCTACCTTTTGGTTGACTTCGACAAGGGACTGGGGCCGGACTGATCAAATTCGGTTATCAGCGGCGAGGCGGTAATTTGCCAGTTGCCTTTCAGGCTGATGGTGGGAACCGCGCCGGTAAATGCCACGTAGCTGTATTTGGCGTAATGCGGCAGCTTGCGCGCCAGACCGGGTATCGCGTCGGCGCGGTCAGCGGCAAGCCAGGCCAGGGTCTGTCCACCCCTGGCAGTGACCAGCATCATGCTGTGATCCGCCTTGCTGACTTCGTTGCCATTCACGTTCACGGCATTCGCGCCAATGTTGATCTGATTGCCCAGATTCCCGGCAAAATGATTGCCCCACCCCAGCAGTAAAACCGCCGTGTCTTGGGGCAATGCCTTCAGATCGTTTTCTGACACAATTTTCCAGGCGCCGGGGCGTGACGCGGCCCAGCCCTGCGCCAGCTTGCGCCAGGCTTCGGTCATTTCGAGCGAGGCCGTTTGCGGCAATACGATCAGCGCCTTTTTACTGGCAAAGAAAGTACCCAGAGACACGGGAATTTCAGCCGGGTCGAGCTGACGAAATACATCGTAACCCGGGTCTATGGCGAGACTGGCTGCGGGCGCCTCCAGCGGAAGGCTGAATTGCTGGCTTTTGTTGTGCATTGCCACCACCTTGCGCAGCGGCTCCGGCTGGCCGGACTGTTTGATCACTACCGGAATCTGTAAATCATAAACGCCGCCGGGCTGGGTCTGCCTGAGGGTAAAGGTCACGGCGTTGCCGCTGTCGCTGGCGACCTGGCGAGCGTCGGAAAGAGCCAGCGCGGGTGCGCCGGCTCGCTTCACCCATTGATCGAAAAAAGCGCCCAGCTTCGCGCCACTGGCCGCCTCCATGGACTGGCGGATATCGTCGAAACTGGCCTGCCGGAACAGAAAGTCCCGGTACAACCGGCGCAAACCGCTGATGAATACGTCCTCGCCGAGGCGGTTTTTCAGCATGTGGAAAAACATCATGCCTTTGCTGTAACCCACTGCCGCGGAGATGTCGCCGTGGCGACCATGGAATTCACTGAGCGGGAAATGGTCGCCTTTTTTTACATAGCTGGCATATTTCTGCAACGCCTCGCGGCGATAGTCCGGGCCTTTCCCCGCCCTGGACTTGAAGTAATGGTCAGCCTGATAGGAAGTCAGCCCCTCACACCAGTTGCCGCTGGCGTAGTCCACATAAACGCCGTTTCCCCACCAGTTATGCAGTATTTCATGGGGATAGGACGAAGTCAGGATGAACGGAAAGCGCATCACCCGCGGCCCCAGCAGGGCGAACGAGGGCATGCCATAACCGGATTCCCAGAAGTTTTCCGCCAGGGCGAACTTGGCGTAGGGATACGCGCCCAGCAGGTCGCTGTACAGTTTCAGGTAGTCCGCGGTGGCCCTGAGATAGCGACCGGCCAGTTCATCATCGGCCTGGTGCAGATAAACCAGTGCTTCGCGCTGCTTGCCCAGTCCTGCGACAGGCCGCCGATACAGGCGGTACCTGCCCGCAATCAGATAGATTTCCTGTTGCGGCGAACTTTCCATCCAGCTGTTTCCCGACCGCCGGCCCTGGGAGATGGCTTGCCAGCCCTCGGGCAGATTGACCTGCAGGCTGAAACTGACCGGCATTTCGCCCTGTTCGTTGTAGAACACCGGATACCAGTGGCTGGCGCTGTCGAGAAACACGCCCTGCTCGCTGATGGTGCCGCGCGTAACCTGCTGGGACTTGCCCACCGCATCGGAGATGTTTTCCAGGCCGTGGCGAATGGTTCCGGCGTATTTCAGCATCAGCCTGCCGTTGGCACCGGGCAACACTGACCAGGCGTTGATCTGCCGGGCCGATGTCGGATAATTCTTTACCGAAGGCGGCAAGAACGAAAGACTCAGGCCCTTGTCCAACCCGAACAGACACCGGGGCTGGCAGGATTTTGGCGGCAATGTGATAGAGTCCTGTACTTCCAGCGTTGATTCTGCCGGGTTCACGGTGACTATCAGATCATGGTGTACCGTTTCACCGGCCTGCGCCGCAAGACTGCCTGTCAACAAGAACAATGAGATGATTTTTTTCATGAATATCCGTCGTTTACCTTATGTGTCCATGCTTTGCGCCGGCATCAACCTGATGGCGCTGGGCGGTTGCGCCCAGCTGACGCCAATGGCCCAGGCGGGCGCTGGCGCAACAGGCGCAAACTATGCCAGCGGGCCTGGCGTGCTCAACCTGAATCGCGTCACCGGCCTCAGCCAGATCATACCGGAACTGAAAAAAGCGCGCGCGGTTGTGGTTGGTGAATCGCACACTTACTATCACCATCACCTGGCGCAACTGGATGTGATCAAGCGCCTGGCGGCGGAAAACCCGCATCTGGTCATTGGCCTGGAAATGTTTCAACAGCCGTTTCAGCCCGTTCTGGACCAGTACATCGCCGGCGCCATTGATGAAACCACCCTGCTGGAAAAAACCGAGTATTTCAAACGCTGGAAATACGATTACCGCCTGTATGCGCCCATCCTGCGCTATGCCCGGGAGCACCATATTCCGCTCATCGCGCTGAATATCGACAAGGCCATCACCACCCGGGCCGGCAAGGCCGGCATCGCCGCTCTCAGCAACAAGGACAAGGCACGCATACCTGCTGAAATGGACCGCCATGTGCCCGGCTATGAAGAGCGCATCCACCCCATATTCGACCAGCATGCAGGCTCGAGCAAACACAGCTTCGAAAATTTCATGGATGTGCAACTGCTGTGGGATGAAGGCATGGCCGAGCGCGCAGCCGGGTATCTGAACCAGCATCCCGAATCCACCATGGTCATCCTCGCCGGCGCCGGACACGTAGCCTGGCGTACCGGCATACCTACCCGCCTGCAGCGCCGCATTAGCGGTAAAGTCGTGACTATACTGAATTCCGACGCCATCAAACTGCAGCCCGGCGTCGCCGATTACGTCATGTTCCCGGCGGAAAAGCAGCTGCCGAAAGCCGGCATGATGGGTATTTTTCTGGATGAAAAAGACCAGTACGTGGAAGCCGTCGGATTCTCGGATGACAGTTCAGGCAAACAGGCCGGGATAAAAAAAGGTGACCGCTTCGACCACATCAACGGCCGCAAAATCGGCGAAATCGCCGACATCCGTCTGGCCCTGTGGGACAAACAACCGGGCGACGTAGTGGATGTGACTGTATTACGAAAAAACAGGCCGCTCAGCTTCAGGGTTGTTCTGAAATAGCCAGACGCTCATGGGTGCGGGTAACCGCCAGCCTTTCGTTACGCAGCACCCAGTCGTCGCCGCGCAGTTTGCGCATGACTGCATCGGTATTACGCACCAGCAGTAAATTGTTCAGCATTTTCAGCGCCGGCGCCGGGGCCATGGGAAAAGCACGCATGGCCAGGGAAAAACCCAGTTCTTCGTAGACAATGTAGTGCCACCAGCCGGACGGGATGTAGAGTACATCGCCGTGATGCAGCTCGGTGATCTGGCCCGACAGTTTCCGCAGCGCCGGATACTGTTCGAAATCGGGATGGTCGTAGTCGATATCGGCCAGACTGCTGAAAGAAAACGGCACGCGGTACATCCATGGCGTCTGCTCCGGTGGAAACAGCAACACACGCTTGCGGCCGCCAAAATGGCTGAGCAATATATCCGCCAGATCGATATCGATGTGCATCTGGACCTTTGCGCCAGCGCCGCCGACAAACAGCACCGGCAGCTTTTTGAACAACCTGAGCCCGATATCCGGCCAGCGTATATCCCGGGCCAGCTCCGGCGCATGGGCCATGAGGTTGTAGAAAAACATGCGCAGATTCTTCTCGC
>JALXFQ010000372.1 GCA_027067235.1 Gammaproteobacteria bacterium | reverse complement strand
GGCATCAACGGGTTCTGGGGCAGATCTCCAGACCGGCAAAAAAATAGGCGATTTCGGTAGCAGCCGTTTCCGGCGCGTCGGAACCGTGTACCGAGTTCTCGTCCAGCGAATTGGCGAAATCGGCGCGGATAGTACCCGGCTCGGCGTCTTTCGGGTTGGTCGCGCCCATGATTTCGCGGTTCTTCAAAATAGCGTTCTCGCCTTCCAGCACCTGCACCACACAGGGACCGGATGTCATGAATTCTACCAGATCATTGAAGAAAGGCCGCTCCTTGTGTACGCCGTAGAAAGTTTCCGCCTGCGAGCGGGTCATGTGAATCATTTTGGACGCGACGATTTGCAGACCGTTTTCCTCAAACCGCTGCTGTATTTTACCGATGAGATTGCGCTCTACCGCGTCGGGCTTGATGATGGAAAAAGTGCGTTCGATGGCCATGCTGAAAAACTCCGTAGATTTCAATAAGAAGGCGGTACGGCCGGTATCCGCCGCGCCGCAAAAAACGGCGTAGTCTAATCGTTTCGGGCCGATTCAGCAATCAGGCCATCACCGTCCAGCGACCGGTAGCTCACATCCAGCCAGTCGCCCGCGCTGGCATCGACGCCCACCAGCCGCGAAGGCGTGTAATCTGCCGCTCGCGCCTGCATGCGCCCGGCCTCGCCGGATTCCACCAGCACCCGCTCGCTCTGACCCAGTTTTTGCGCCAGAAGTTTCGCGCGAACCCGGTCGCCCGCTTCACGCAGCCGCTTCGCCCGCGCCTTGCGTTGCGCAACCGGCACCTGCTTGCTGGCGGGTATACTGGCCGCTGGCGTACGATCGCGCTCGGAATAGACGAACACGTGGGGCCAGGCAATAGACAGCTCATCCACCATGCGCAGGGACTCGTCAAACGCCTGTTCCGACTCGGTGGGAAACCCGGCCATGATGTCCGCGCCCAGCACCAGATCGGGACAGGCGCGGCGAAAACGCTGAATGCGCTCGCGCACATAATCGGCGTCGTAACGGCGTTTCATGCGTTTCAGAATCATGCTGTCGCCACTTTGCAGCGACAGATGAATATGCCGACACAGTTTTGGCTCGGCGCGGTACAGGTCAATCAGCTCATCGCTGATATGCGCCGGATCAATGGAACTGACGCGAATACGGAAATCACCGTCGATGGCGGCCAGTTCGCGCAACAATTCGGCAAGACCAAAGCCGTTGCCAGAAAAATCCTCGCCATAAGCGCCCAGATCCACGCCACAAATGACGATTTCACGAAAACCGTTGCCCACCAGCTTCTGCACCTGCCGCTGCACCAGCGTCGGCGCAAACGAGCGGCTCGGACCACGCGCCACATGAATGATGCAGAAAGTGCAGCCCTGGTCGCAGCCCTGCTGAATTTGCACGAACGCGCGGGTATGACCCTCGTAACCGGAAAGTATCTGCTCGGGGATGGTCACCTGCTGATCCAGATCACCCACCATGACGGTCTGGCCGTCGGCAACCGGCGGCGACAATATGGCGTCTATGTTCAGTTTCTGGTCGTTGCCCAGCACCAGATCGACGCCGGGTATCTCAGCGCAGGCCTGCGGGTCAATCTGCGCATAACAACCGGTCACGACCACCCGCGCGCGGGGATTGTTTTTCACTGCCCGGCGCACCAGTTGCCGCGCCTGCCGGTCCGCCTCGCGCGTCACCGTGCAGGTATTGATAACATACAAGTCAGCGGAATCAGAGAAATCCACCACCCGCCACTGGCGACCCACCACGCCCTTGCGAATCAGCTCGGATTCGTAGGTATTGACCTTGCAACCCATGGTGGCAATGGCCACCGTGCCAGCGGTGTCATCGCGCGATACGGCGGGAAAATCAACAGAAACGCTGGTGCTCAAGGGTTTTGTTCAGGCCGTGGTGGAAAAACTTTCGCCGCAGCCGCATTCGCCCGTCACCTGCGGGTTGTTGAAAGTAAACTGCTGGTTGAAGCCATCCTGCACGAAATCAATCTCGGTGCCATCTACATGCTGCAACGCTTCCCTATCCACCACCACTTTCACGCCGTGGCTTTCAAACACTTCATCGTTGCTGCCGATTTCCTCGGCAAAATCTACATCGTACGCCAGACCAGAACACCCGGCCGTCTTCACGCCAAGACGCAAACCCACGCCCTTGCTGCCCTTCGCCAGATAATCCTCCACGCGCTTTGCCGCGCTTTC
The DNA here is from genome assembly GCA_027067235.1 of Gammaproteobacteria bacterium. Classification (GTDB taxonomy): domain Bacteria; phylum Pseudomonadota; class Gammaproteobacteria; order QOAV01; family QOAV01; genus QOAV01. Next base: position 2,262 of record JALXFQ010000372.1, on the reverse strand, counting down.
GGTCAAGGTAACTGCCATTTGTTGCTCCTGAAATTTAGATATGCGGTGATTTCCATGTTGGGGTATCTCGCACGACTTGCAAGACAACATCCCTGTCGTTTATGCCGCCAGGTCAATGGAAAGCTTGAAACCCAGAGCCTTCGCTACTTTTGCCACGGTAGCAAAACTCGGGTTGCCTCCCTCTGACAACGCTTTATATAGCCCTTCACGCGTCAAGCCTGTATCTCTGGCCAACTGACTCATGTTTTTGGCTCTTGCTATCACCCCCAACGCGTGAACGATAAAAGATGGATCATCTCCAGCCTCCTCGAGGCACGCTTCCAGATACAGTTTTATATCTTCATCTGTTTCCAGGTATTCCGAAGAATCCCACCTGGTTGTTGAAATCGCCATAATCAAACCTCCAACTGGCGAGCCAGTTCTTTTGCTTTCACTATATCGGCTTTTTGAGTGGTTTTGTCTCCGCCTGACAAAAGAACAACACACACCGGCCCACGCCTGACAAAATAAACCCTGTAACCCGGACCACAAAAAATACGCATCTCACTGACACCTTCCCCAACGGTAGCAACATCACCAAAGTGACCAAGCGCCAGACGGTCGATACGCGCCTGGATTCGGGCTTTCCCCTTTCGATCCTTCAATCCATTGAACCATTTGGAAAATATTTCCGTTTTACGAATCTCAAGCACTCGTTAACTTTAGTTAACAACCTGCGAATTGTCAACCATAGTTAACAGGTCTGGCGCTCTCTAATCCAGCTTCTCCACATCCAGTTCCGGCATTTCTCCATCTCCCGGCTCCATCCCCGCTTTTTTCATGGCGGCGCACATTTTCTCGACCTTTTTGTCCATGACGTGGATGTGGTCAAGCATGGAGTCGATGGCCTGGGTCACCGGGTCGGACATGTCCCGGGTCTGGCCGTAGGCGTCGAAGCCGATTTTTCTGGCGATCTCGGCGCGCGCGTCTTTGGCGCGTTTTTTGATGATGTGTCCGGGGATACCGACCACGGTTTCGCCGGGCGGTACGGATTTCACCACGACTGAATTGGAGCCTACCCGCCCGCCTTCGCCAACGGTGATCGGCCCCAGCACTTTGGCGCCGGCGCCGACGACGACATTGTTTTCCAGCGTCGGGTGACGCTTGCCTTTTTCCCAGCTGGTGCCACCCAGAGTGACGCCGTGGTAGAGTGTGCAATCGTCACCGATTTCGGCGGTTTCGCCAATGACCACCCCCATGCCGTGGTCGATAAACAGACGCCGGCCTATGCTGGCGCCTGGATGTATTTCGATGCCGGTGAGCCAGCGCGCGATATGGGAGACGATGCGCCCGAGCAGGAACAAGCGCGCCTGCCACAGCCGGTGTGACAGACGGTACATGAGCACCGCATGAAACCCCGGATAAGCGGTGAGCACTTCCAGCGTATTACGCGCCGCCGGGTCGCGTTCGAAAACGACGCGGATGTCTTCTTTTATTCGTTGCAGCATTTTTCCGCCTTTTCCCTGAGTTGGGCCATGCGTTGAGCGGCGCTAAGAATACCACGCAAGGTATTGATTTCATCCTTGCTGAGGCGGGCGCGCTGATACAGATTGATGATTTTTCGCATGAGCTTGTCGGCTTCCACGGTTTTGATGAACTCGATATCGCGCATGGTCTGTTCGAGGTGTTCATGAAACTGCCGTTGCTCCGCGGCGGGCGCGACTTGAGCCGGTCTGCGCGCGGTTTTCTTCTCCCAGGTATTCGACGCCAGCAGCAATTCGTAGGCGCAAACCTGCACCGCGCACACCAGATTCAGCGATGAATGTTCGCCGCTGGTGGGAATGGACACCAGATAATGACAGCGATCCATCTCGTCGTTGGTCAGGCCCATGCGTTCCTGGCCGAACAGCAGCGCCACTTTTTGATCCTCGCTTTCATCCATCAGGGTGCGCGCCGCTTCGTTCACTTCCAGAAACGGCCATTTGGCATTGCGGTCACGCGCGGATGTGCCGATCACCAGCGTGCAATCAGCAATGGCCTGATCCAGGGTCGGGTGGATGCTGGCATTTTCCAGTACGTCCACCGCATTGGTGGCGCGCGCCCGAGACTGCCCGCCCAATGGGTCATTGGGGTTAACCAGCGCCAGATCAGTCAGGCCCATGTTTTTCATGGCGCGGGCGGTGCCGCCGATATTGCCGGGGTGTGAGGTATTTACCAGTACGATGCGAATATTTTCCAGCATTGTGCTTTCTGAATGGCGTTTGCCCTTTGTCGTTTTTGCCG
>JALXFQ010000371.1 GCA_027067235.1 Gammaproteobacteria bacterium | reverse complement strand
TGTCATTGGCACAGATCCGCTGCAGAACGGCCTCGGCATCTGGCCCTTCGACACGGATCTTGCCAAAGCTGGTCATATCGAACAGACCGACACCGCCGCGCACTGCCAGATGTTCGGCACGCGCGTTATTAAACCAGTTCTGCCGCCCGAAGCTGTAGTTATATAACGGCTCCTGGCCCGGTCTGGCGAACCAGTTGGCGCGCTCCCAGCCGGCCAACTCGCCAAAACAGGCCCCCTTTTTCTTCAATTGTTCGTGGACCGGTGAACGCCTGATGCCGCGCGCCGTTTCCGGCTGGCGATAGGGGAAATGCTCCGCGTAAAGCAGCCCGAGCGTTTCTGAAACGCGCTCTTTCAGATAGCGGCCGTTTTTCTGAAAGCCATGCGTGCGGCGGATGTCAACATCCCACAGATCGAACGGCGGTTCTCCTTTGTCGATCCATTGAGCAAGCGCCATGCCGGCACCGCCCGAAGAAACAATGCCGATTGAGTTATAGCCTGCAGCTACGAAATAGCTGTCCAGCTCAGGAGCCTCACCCAGATAATACATATCATCAGGCGTGAAACTCTCCGGACCGTTGAAAAAGGTATGGATGCCCGCTTCTGCCAGGAACGGCATCCGATTGACCGCCATTTCCAGAATTGGCTCGAAATGATCGAAATCTTCAGGCAACTGGTCGAAACAGAACTCTTCCGCGATCCCCTGCATTCCCCATGGCTTGGCTTTTGGCTCAAACGCGCCAAGCAGCATTTTTCCCGCATCTTCCTTGTAATAGGCGCATTCATCAGGCACGCGCAGAACGGGAAGCTGCTTCAGACCATCCACCGGTTCGGTGACAATATAGAAATGCTCGCAGGCATGCAGCGGGATGTTGACATTGGACAGGCGGCCCAGCTCGCGCGCCCACATTCCAGCGCAGTTCACCACGACATCCGCATCGATATGGCCATGCTCATCGGGCCTGCCATCGCGCGCCCAGGACACGCCTGTAACCCGGCCATCGTCATGATGCACATCCGTGACTTTAACCCCCTCGACAATGCGCGCGCCGAGCTGGCGGGCCCCCTTGGCCAGCGCCAGTGCGATATTGGCCGGATCCGCCTGCCCGTCGGGCGGCAGATGTACGGCAGCGGTGATATCGGACACATTGAGATGAGGATAAAGCGACTTCACCTCATTCGCACCAATCGAATGAACTTCAACGCCGAACGCGCGGGCCAGACTGGCCTGACGCAACAGCTCCTGCTCGCGCTCTTCGCTCAGCGCAACCGTGATTGAGCCATTGCGGCGCATTCCGGTAGCAACGCCGGTCAGTTCCTCCAGCTGCGCATACAGATCGGCAGAATATTTGGCCAGTCTGGTCAGATTGCGCGTCGGTCGCAATTGCCCGATCAGCCCGGCCGCATGCCAGGTCGTGCCGCAAGTGAGCTGCTTGCGCTCCAGCAGGATCACATCATTCCAGCCCAGTTTGGCCAGATGATAGGCAATGGAACAGCCAGATA
>JALXFQ010000370.1 GCA_027067235.1 Gammaproteobacteria bacterium | reverse complement strand
GGAAAATAACCCCTCCGGGTCAGGCCAGCACCTCGCCCAGTTTCACCGGCTTGCCGCCCGCCATGGTTTCCACCTGGGCAAGAAACAGCTCGGCCGTGCCGATGGCGTCCTCCAGAGCGCTGTGGGCATTATAACGGGGCAGACCATACTGCTCGCGCAGATTGAACAGGCGTAGCTGATTCGGCATGATTTCCTCCTGCCGGCGTTCCATGCGCTTCTTTTCCACCAGCATGGTATCGGCAAACAGCAACGGCGGACGCAGGCCGTAAACCTGCTCGCAGGCGGCGCCGAGGAAGGCACGCTCGATCTTCTGAAAATGCACCAGCAATACCCTCCCCGCCATCTGCGGCAACAGGAGTTCCAGCAGATTGTGCAAATGCATGCCTTCGCGCGCGCGGTCGTCCGTGATCTTGTGCACAATAACGCTTTTTTCGGGTATCGGCCTGTTTACCTGCACCAGATGATGCTGACGGTGGCGAAGTACGACGCGGTTGCGCCGGATCAGCACCCAGCCGGCGCTGAGTATGGCCTCATTGCGCGCATCCAGGCCGGTGGTTTCAAAATCCAGCGCCAGGAATTCTGTGTCCTGCACCTGCTGGGTCTTTTCCGGAAACGGTCGCGACAGATACGCTTTCAGCGGGCCGGGCGGCGCCTTGTCCAGCATGGCCAGGCGCTGTTTCTCGGGCGAACGAAAAAATCCCAGCATCAGCCCAGACGCCCGGTCTGGTAGCGCACCGCCATCGCCTCCTGCATGGTGCGCACCACCTCAAAAGCGTCTTTCAGATGGCGCTTTTCCAGCGACGACAGTTCTTCCGGCGGGACGTAGTTATCCGGTGCACGGCCCTGCTCGATCTGTAACGCCTGATGCTGCAGGCGCACACTGGCAATGAATTCAAAAGCATCGCGCAGATCTTTCATGCCCTCGACGCTGAGCTTGCCGGCTTCACTGGCCGCTTCCAGCCGGTCCTGTGTATGCAGGCTGCGCACACCGGCAGACAGAGCATACACGCGCGCCAGGTCGGTGATCGGTACCACGCCACGGCGCTTCATGTTCAGCGCCTTTTCTTCCGCCCCGGTGTTTTCCAGCACGAATTTGCGGAACAGCCCCAGCGGTGGCCGGTAGTGCAGCGCATTGGCCGCCATATGGCTGAGAAAGATAGTGTTTTTGCGCGACTTTTTCGCAACCCGCTTCTGCAACCTGGTCAGCAGCGCCTCGTCGCCGTGTATGCAGCGTAAATCAAAAAAAATACTGGCATACATCAGCGCCCTGGGTTCCGGCTCCCCGATCCAGCTGTCAAAGTAACCACGCCAGGCCGAAAACGGCTGCCGCCATTTGGGATTGGTGGCCATGACATCGCCGGGACAATAAACATAGCCGCACTGATTCAGGCCGTCGGATACAAAACGCGCCAGCGCCGCAAAATACTGGCCGTGCTCTGCGGCTTCATAGTCATCGGAGAGGATCAGGGAACTGTCCTGATCGGAATGCGCGGTCTGCTCGTTGCGGGCCAGGGAACCGGCCACGATCCAGGCGTATGGCACCGGCGCCGCGCCGAGCTTTTTCTGCGCCAGCTTGATCAGCCGCTTGTTGATCGCCTCGCCTATGGAACTGATGGCATGACCGATATCATAGGCGGTCATGCTGCTGCGCACCAGGCTGCACAGGGTGTTGGGCAGTTGCCGGCTGAGCTGGCACAGCTGCTCCACGGTATCCGCGCGGTATATTTCGTTAATCAGGTAAATGGCGTTATGGCTCTGGCGGCGAATCAGATCGGTGGCGGTAACCATGCTCACCACCTTGCCGTCTTCCACCACCGGCAGATGCCGGACATTGTGCCGCGCCATGATGAGCAGGGCTTCCGAGCCCGGCGTCTGGGACGACACGGTTATGGGATCCGGGGTCATGATTTCGGCCACCGGCAAGGACAGATCCATGGCGTTGGCGGCTACCTTGGTGCAGAAAGCCCGGTCGGTAATGATGCCCGCCAGTTTTTCATTATCCATGACAAGCATGGCGGTGACCGTCGCCTCTTTCATGTGCTGAGCCGCCGCCCGTATGGAGGTGGACTTATCCACCATCTGCGGCTCGCCGTGGGCCAGCTCCTGCACGCGCGTGGCTATCAGAGCGCTGTCGCTGGAATCGCGCATGTCCGCCATCACATGGCGCAGTCTTTCCGGCTTGTCGCGCAGAAAAAAACCGGCGACAGAACGATACTGCTCCGCCAGTTCGCGCATCAGTTCGCCCGGAACCAGGTACAGCAGACTGTCCTCCAGCGCCCTGACGCCCAGAGTCACGTTACCGCCATGCAGCACCGAGCGATAACCGAACCATTCGCCCGCATCGGCCTGGTCCACCAGATTGCCATCAGCATCCACGATTTCCGCGGCACCCGTGCGCACCAGATACAACCATTGATTGCTCTCGCCAATGGTCAGGATTTCGCCACCGCGCCGCACATAGGCGATCTCCAGGGACTGCGTGATCTTGTCCAGCGTTTCACTGTCCAGCTTGTCCAGCGGGCTGGTCTGCGCCAGATAATCCCGAATCTCCAGTTGTTCAATTTCCATCGCAAACGCTCCAGATATTGATTCGGTCCCGAAACAGAACGAACACCATTCAGCCGGATTTCTTGACGAATCGGGTGAGAATCACGATCTGCTGGCCATTGACCCGTCCCTCGATGTGTTCCGCGTTATCCGCCACCAGTGAAATACCGCGCACCGCCGTGCCGCGCTTGGCGGTAAAACCCGCGCCTTTCACCGGCAGATCCTTGACCAGCGTCACAGTATCGCCTGCCGATAACGTCGCGCCATTGGCATCCACGTGCTTCACGACATCCTCGCCCGACTCGCCTTCGCCGGTCGCCCTGGCCCATGCCAGCGTCTCGTCATCCAGATACAGCATATCCAGCAAATCCCGCGGCCAGCCCTCGGCGCTCAAGCGGGTCAGCATACGCCACGCCATGACCTGCACCGCAGGAACCTGACTCCACATGCTGTCATTGAGACAGCGCCAGTGATTGGCATCCACCCTGTCCGGATCATCAATCTGCTCGCGACAGGTATCGCAGATCAACACACACTGATCCGCCCCGCCATCCGACGCCGGCGGCACTTCATAAACGCCCAGCGCGTCCGTGGCGCCACACAACTCACACCGGGAATCACTTCGCTCCCGCAGAATGGTTTCTGTATTCATGGTTCCACCTCGTTCTATCATCCAATCTGTTAATGCGCCATGATTTCGGCGAAATATGAGGCGCCTTTGCGCACAATGATCAAGCGCAGCCTGACCGGCGTTTCCAGTTTACCGGAAAACAGCAGAAACCAGCTCTCCTCGCCCTTGATTTGACGCAGATTGCGCGGCGTCTCGTTGCCGTGGGAATGGATGCCCATGACCCCGCCCTGCAAGGGGGCCGAGGGCTGCAGAACAATCAGTGTATCGCCGTTTGCGTTTGTCTGTGCTTTCAGATTGATCTGCAAACCGTCCCGTTGCAGACGGCATTCTCCGGCCGCGAGCCGGCATTCCCCCACCGGCTTCAGGGCCAGCGCCGCTGTCGGTGCGACAGCTTGCTGCCTGCTGGCGGCGTAATAGCCGGCGGCAATATAACCGGCAATGCCCAGCAGCGGGGCGAGCACGATCGCCGTCCTGAGATGGGGACTGAGATTGAAAAACCGGTTCAGTAAGGACATTGGCGTGGCAACGGCTCCATCAAGAGAAAAGGCCCCGGACGGGGCCTTTTCCGTGCTTCACGAAAAAGCGCTGTTCAGGAAATCCTGGATTGCGGCACACGAATGTGCTCGACCAGATCCTGAATATGCTTGGGTGGTTCTTCGGTGACCCGCGATACCAGAGTCGCAACCACAAAGTTGATGATCGCGCCCACGGCGCCGAACGCGTTGGGCGAGATGCCAAAGAACCAGTTAGGCTTCATGCCGTCCAGGAACGATGTGCCGGGCACAAACATGATGCCCTTGTGCTGGAACACATACAGCAGCGTAATGCCCAGGCCGGCCACCATGCCGGCGATGGCGCCCTGGCGATTGATGCGCTTGGAGAAAATACCCATCATCAGCGCCGGGAAAATGGACGACGCCGCCAGACCAAAGGCGATGGCCACGGTGCCCGCGGCAAAATCCGGTGGATGCAGTCCAAGGTATCCCGCCACCAGCACGGCGCCGCCCATGGCCACGCGACTGGCCAGCAGTTCCGATTTCTCCGTGATGTTCGGCGTGAACACACCCTTCAGCAGATCATGGGAAATGGACGACGCAATGGCCAGCAACAAGCCCGCCGCAGTGGACAGCGCCGCGGCCAGCCCGCCGGCTGCCACCAGGGCGATAACCCAGTTGGGCAGCCTGGCGATTTCCGGATTGGCCAGAACCATGATGTCGCGATCCACGGTCAGCTCGTTCTGGTCCTTGTCGGCAACATACTGGATCTTGCCATCGCCGTTCTTGTCCTCGAA
>JALXFQ010000369.1 GCA_027067235.1 Gammaproteobacteria bacterium | reverse complement strand
CGGTGGAATCTATAACCACGGAAGGTTCCAGCTCGGTAAGGCTGTATTTCGAATACGGCAAGGATATAGATGTGGCCCTGCGCGACGCCAGTACCCGTCTTGACCGCGCGCGCCGGTTTCTGCCGGATACCATTGACCAGCCGATCATTTACAAACGTGATCCGTCGCAGCGACCGGTGATGGAATATGTGATCAGTTCGGCAGACAAGTCACCGGTGGCGCTGCGCGACTGGGCGGACCATATTTTTGCGCGCTGGTTCTACAATATTCCCGGTGTCGCGGCGGTGGAAGTGGGCGGCGGTCTGCGCCGCGAAGTGAGAGTGTTGCCGGATCAGCAGAAACTGGCTGGCATGGGTATGACAGTAGCCGATATCGTGCGGGTGCTGAAAGAAAACAACATCAGCGAGCCGGCCGGGCGCATGCGTCTGTCAGGGCTGGAATACGGCAGTCGCACGGAAGGACGTCTGACCACGCTGGCGCAGCTGGCGGCCCTGCCGGTACCGGTGGGTGACAACGACAGCGTACGGCTGGACGAAGTGGCGCGCATCGAGGATGGTCACGAAGAGGAAACCCTGCGGGTCCGGTTCAATGACGTGGCCGGGGTCAAGGTTTCCATCCAGAAGCAGCCCCAGGCTAATACAATAGCTGTGGTCAACCGTATCCGCGCGCGGCTGGACTGGTTGAAAACGAACCAGTTGATCGATACCGATGTGCGCGTCAACAAGGTGGCGGATCAGTCGGTATATGTGCGTGATTCCCTGCGTAACGCGGCCTGGGCGGTGCTTGCCGGATCGTTGCTGGCGATGCTGGTGGTGTGGCTGTTTCTCGGCAGCTGGCGCTATACGCTGATTATCGGCACGGCAATTCCGGTGTCGATTTTTGTCAGCTTTATTCTCATGCAGCTGGCTGGTCTGAGCCTCAACATCATGACCCTGGGCGGGCTGGCGCTGGGCGTGGGCATGCTGGTGGACAGCACTATCGTCATGCTCGAGAACATAGCCCGCCACCGACGCCTGAATGATGCCTCGCCGCAGCGGGCCGGGCAGCTGGCCGCGGCTGAAGTCAACAGCCCCATCGTTGCTTCCACCACCACCAATCTGGTGGCGGTGCTGCCGTTTCTGTTCATTGGCGGCCTGGTGGGATTGCTGTTTCGGGAGCTGATACTGACCATCAGTGCGGCCATTGCGGCTTCCATGATCATCGCCCTGACCCTGGTGCCCAGTCTGGCGGTGCGGGTTCGGCTCTCCAGTCGTCGCGGGCTGGCCGAGCGCGCCATGGCGGCGCTGGCGAAAGGCTATGCCGCCGTATTGCACAAATTGCTGGCCTGGCGCTGGTTGATTATTATTCTGGCGCTGGCTGGCAGCGTATGGGCTGGCTGGGTGCTCAGCCAGGAAAAAAGCGGTTTTCTTCCCGACATGGACAATGGTCAGGTCTATATCCATCTGAAGGCGGATGCCGGCATATCGTTGCAGGGCATGGACCGGAAAGTCAAGGTGGTGGAAGAG
>JALXFQ010000368.1 GCA_027067235.1 Gammaproteobacteria bacterium | reverse complement strand
ATGCCGCACTGGCGCGACACCTGGAACAAGCAAAAACAGACCGGCAAGCGCCGCGCCTATTACATGTCGCTGGAGTTCCTCATGGGTCGGGCTCTGGGCAACCATTTGCTCAATCTGGGCATGCAAACCAAGACTCGCAATGCCATGCACGAGTTGTCGCTGAATGTCGAGGAGATACTCGACAGCGAGCCGGACGCCGGGCTGGGCAATGGCGGCCTGGGCCGTCTGGCGGCCTGTTTTCTGGATTCCTGCGCCACCCTGAGCCTGCCGGTGCTGGGCTACGGCCTGCGTTATGAATACGGCATGTTCCGGCAGGACATCATCAACGGCGAACAGGTGGAAGAGCCGGATCACTGGCTGCGCGACGGCCATCCCTGGGAACTGGAACGCTCCGAATACGTACAGACCATCAGGTTCGGCGGCCGCACGGAATCGGTGATGGATCCCGACGGCAGCTGGCACATGCGCTGGGTGGATACCCACGACATACTGGCCATTCCCTTCGACGTGCCGGTGTCCGGTTATTGCAACAATACCATCAACACCCTGCGGCTGTGGAAATCCAGCGCCACCGACGAATTCGATCTGGAAGAATTCAACGAGGGCAGCTACACCGACGCGGTGGCGGCAAAAACAGCGGCGGAAGACATCACCATGGTGCTCTACCCCAACGACGCCAGCGAGAACGGCAAGGAACTGCGCCTGCGCCAGCAGTATTTCCTCGCCTCCGCCAGCCTGCAGGACGTGATTCGCCAGTGGGAGCAGCTGCACGGCGATGACTACAGTGATTTTGCAGCACAGAATGTGTTCCAGATGAACGACACCCACCCCACTATCGCCGTGGCGGAGCTCATGCGCATTCTGCTGGACGAAAAGAAAATGGGCTGGGACGACGCCTGGGCCATCACCACGCAATGCATGGCCTACACCAATCATACCCTGCTGCCGGAGGCGCTGGAGCGCTGGCCGGTGAAGCTGTTCGGAAAACTGCTGCCACGACCGCTGGAAATCATCTACGAGATCAATGCGCGCTTTGTACGCGAAGTCTCCCAGCGCTGGCCCGGCGATACCGCGCGCCAGCAGCGCATGTCCATTATCGAGGAAGGCCCGGAAAAAATGGTGCGCATGGCCTGGCTGGCCATCGTCGGCAGTTTTTCGGTCAATGGCGTTGCCGAGCTGCATTCCAACCTGCTGGTGCAACACCTGTTCAGGGATTTCTACGAACTGTGGCCGGAAAAATTCAACAACAAGACCAATGGCGTCACGCCGCGGCGCTGGATGGCCTATGCCAACCCCGGCATGAGCAAGCTGATCAGCAAGAAAATCGGCAACGACTGGATCAGAAATCTGGATCAGCTGGAGCAGCTAAAAACATTTGCTGCTCCGTCGAACAAGGTATTTCACCAGAACTGGCATGCGGTAAAGCAGGCCAACAAGCAGCGCCTGGCCGATCTGGTCGAGCGCGACTGCGGCGTGGTGTTCAATACCGATGCCCTGTTCGACACCCAGGTCAAACGCATCCATGAATACAAGCGCCAGCTGCTCAACGTGCTACACGTGATTCACCTCTACGCCCGCATCAAGCGCGGCGACAGCGACAACTGGACCAACCGCTGCGTACTGTTCGGCGGCAAGGCCGCGCCCGGCTATGCACGCGCCAAACAGATCATCAAACTCATCAACAACGTCGCCGAAGTGGTCAACACCGACCCCGATATCGGCGACAAGCTGAAAGTGGCGTTCATCCCCAACTACCGCGTCACCGCCATGGAAATCATCGCGCCCGGCACCGACCTGTCGGAGCAGATATCCACCGCCGGCAAGGAAGCTTCCGGCACCGGCAACATGAAATTCATGATGAACGGCGCCATCACCATCGGCACGCTCGACGGCGCCAATATCGAAATTCTCGAAGCCGTGGGCGAGGACAACTTCTTCCTGTTCGGCCTCACCGCCGAAGAAGTGGAGCAACTGCACAGCCACTACAACCCGCAGCAATACATCGACGCCGACCCCAACCTTCGGGCCGTTATGAACCTGCTGGAATGCGGCCACTTCAACGTGCTGGAGCCGGGCATTTTCGACGACATCATCGCCGGCATGACCAGCCCGTCCGACCCGTGGATGACCCTCGCCGACTTCAGCAGCTACGTGGAAACCCAGCAGCAGGCCGCCGCCGCCTACAGCGACCGCAAACGCTGGGTGCAGATGAGCATACTCAACACCGCCTGCAGCGGCTTCTTTTCCACCGACCGCACCATCCGCGATTACAACCAGGACATCTGGAAGCTGGAGCCGCTGGACTAAGGCACTATTTCCGCTGTTCTCCCGGGTTTCCCCCGGCTCAACAACCACACATCTGCGGCCCAGCCGTCACAGTGTATTCCGCCACCGTATCCCCCGGCGGTGGAACAGCCGGTCGGCTTCTTTCGGCCCCCAGCTGGCGGCGCGGTAGAGAGGGATTTCGTCGCTGTCGGCAGCCCAGGCTTGCAGAATGGGGTCGACGATTTTCCAGGCCTGCTCCACCTCGTCGGAGCGCAGAAACAGGGAGCGGTCGCCTTCCATGACATCCAGCAGCAATGAATCGTAGGCGTCGATGCCGCTGGCGGAAAGAGCGCAGGAACTGGCGTCAAGATGGGTGCTGCGCGCTTTCATTTCCAGCCCGTTTTCCCGCACTTGCAGCTCCAGTCGTATGCATTCCAGCGGCTGGATGCTGAGTATCAGGCTGTTGGGTCTGTTGATGTCGATGCCGGTTTGCTTGAACAGCTGCGCCGGCGGTTTCTTGAAAGCAATGCTGACCAGCGAGCTGTTCTCGGCCAGACGTTTGCCGGTGCGCAGATAGAACGGCACGCCCTGCCAGCGCCAGTTGTCGATATACAGACGCAGGGCGGCAAAGGTTTCGGTGTTACTGTCGGCGGGCACCTCCGGTTCCTCGATGTAGGCGGGCAGGCGCTGGCCATCGCTCTCGCCGGCGGCGTACTGGGCCCGGAATGTCATGTCGTCAACCGCATCCTCCGTCAGCGGCCGCACGGATTTCAGCACCTTGACCTTTTCATCACGTATGGACTCTGCGCCCAGATCGGGAGGCGATTCCATCGCCACCATGGTCAGCACCTGCAGCAAATGGCTCTGCACCATGTCGCGCAGGGCGCCGACCCTGTCGAAATAGCCGCCGCGGCTGCCAATGCCCTGCCGCTCGGAGTGGGTGATCTGCACATGGTCGATGTAGTTGCGATTCCACAGCGGCTCCAGCATGATGTTGGCGAAACGGAAGACGAAGATATTCTGCACCGTTTCCTTGCCCAGATAATGATCAATACGGAAAATCTGTTTCTCACGGAAGTCTTCATGCAGGCTGCGGTCCAGCTCGCGCGCGGACTCCAGATCACGGCCAAACGGCTTCTCCACCACCAGCCGGCGCCAGCCGCCGCTGTCCTCCCTGCTCAGGCCGTTTCGCGCCAGATTGCGCGCAGCACCGGCGTAAAATGACGGACTGATGGCCAGGTAGAAAACGATGCCGCCAGCCAGCAGGCGGTTGCGCTCAAGATAATCGGCCAGGGCGGTAAAATCCTGCTTCCGGTTCAGGTCAACCCGCACATAGGATAGCCGGGCCAGAAAGCGCTCATGCAGCGACGCCTCGTCGCTGGCGCGCCGGTCGTCCCTGATCGAGGCCAGCGCCTGCTCCCGGTAGCGGGCATCATCCCAGTCGCGCCGGCCAGTGCCAACGATACGCAGTCCGGGCGCCAGCCTGCCTGCGGCCTCCAGGTGAAACAGCGCCGGTATCAACTTGCTGCGCGACAGATTGCCGGTGGCGCCAAATATGACAATGGTGCAACTTTCCTGCTTCATTCAGGCCAGCCTATTCGGCATCAACCGCATGTCCGCCAAACGCCTTGCGCATCATCGCCAGCAGCTTGTCGGCGTAATCGCCGCTACCCTGCGAGGCAAAGCGCATGACCAGCGCCATCTGTATCACCGGCGCCGGGATGCCCAGATCTATGGATTCTTTCGCGGTCCAGCGGCCTTCGCCGGAATCGGCCACCACCGGCGCGATGCCCTCGAGATCGTAGTCGTGCTGCAGGAACTCGGCGGTCAGGTCCAGCAACCAGCTTTGCACCACTGAACCATGGCGCCACAATTCACCGATTTGCGCCATATCGAGATTGAACTCCTCCTTGCCCTTGAGTAGCGCAAATCCTTCCGCGATGGACTGCATCATGCCATATTCAACCCCATTGTGGATCATCTTGGTATAATGTCCGGAACCGACCGGCCCCACATGCGCCCAGCCACGGTCTTGCGCCGGCGCCAACGCAATCAACACCGGCTCGATCTGTTTCACCACGTCCTCATCACCGCCCACCATCAGGCAATAACCGTTCTTCAGTCCCCAGATGCCGCCGGAAACGCCTGCATCGACGAAATGCACACCTTTGGCGGCAGCTTTTTCCGCGCGCAGCAGACTGTCCCGGTAGTA
>JALXFQ010000367.1 GCA_027067235.1 Gammaproteobacteria bacterium | reverse complement strand
GCCATCACATGACCCGCAATCTGGCGGTTCATTCGCGCCAGGCGGACGCCGTTTTTGTCGCCGTTGGGAAGCCGGGACTGGTGACGGGCGACATGATCAAGCCGGGGGCTGCGCTGATCGATATCGGTATCAACCAGGTGACCGTTCCGGGCGGGAATACAAGGTTGGTCGGCGATGCTGATTTCAAATCCTGCTCGGAAGTTGCCGGCTGGATAACGCCGGTTCCAGGTGGTGTCGGGCCGGTAACCGTATCGATCTTGATGAGAAACGCGGTGGTGGCGGCTCGGCTTATTCAGGACCAATACGCGAAAAGCTTTGGTGACACACGGAATTGATATTTCATACAGGAACGGATTGGCATCGCACCGATCGCTGTTTCTTTAGGCAGCATCTATCGATAGATAAAAACTTTCGATCTCTTCTTATCTCTACAGGGAAGCTTTTCTTGATATGGTGTCTCCACATAGTCGCAGTGATCGCGGTGACGGCATGGAGTGCCGAACTGATCGGGTATCTTTCAGCACGAATTTGGGGCCTATAGGGGGGTTTTGACTAGATGTTCACCAGTAATCCGTTCGCGGAACTCTCGTCTGTCATCTCACCATCGGTGATGCAGGCTTATGTGGCCGTCATGATAGTCCTTGTTGTTGGGGGGACGCTTTTCGACGTCGTGCATAAACGCAGCGCCCGGTATTTTTTCAACAACTGGCAGAAAATCAAAACCCGTGGCAAGCAGCGGGTTGGCGGCGGGGAAATGATCTCTCTGGCGGTCAGGACGGCTGTGGTGGATGGGCTCACCTCCGGTGAATTCTGCAATCCCCGGCGCAGAATTGCGCACCTGCTTGGCATGTACGGTTTCGTGGCGTATGCCGCCGCGACCATCGTGATGGTTTTCTCGTACCCGACGCCGGCCGCGCCAACACCGGCCATCTGGCCTGCGCTGTGGCATATCGGGGCGCTGATGGTGTGCCTTGGCGGTTACTGGTTCTGGTTTTTCATCCGGGTCGATGTGGCGTCCGAGGGGCATTCGATGTTCCGCCTGGTGCGCGCTGACCTGTTCATCGTTTCGCTGCTGGGAAGCGTGACGCTTGGCCTGATCTGGGCGTATATGCAATCGGCGGGGAGCAGCTGGGCGAGCCTGTTCCTGGGCCTGTATCTGATTGCGACGACGGTTCTGTTCGGATCCATTCCGTGGTCCAAATTCTCTCACATGTTCTTCAAGCCGGCGGCGGCTTTCCAGAAACGGATGGAGAAGGCGAACGGGTCACGGCGCAACCTGCCGGCCCCCGCCGATGCCCCGGAGATTTATGGCAGCGCCCGCCGGCAGCCTTCGAATTACTAGGGTCAGGACCCTGGCCAGGCCGACAGCGGTCTTCGACACAGGAGATAACGAAACATCATGCCGACATTTGTTTATATGACGAGTTGCGATGGATGCGGACATTGCGTCGACATCTGCCCGTCCGACATCATGCACATCGATAAGACCTACCGCCGCGCCTATAACAT
>JALXFQ010000366.1 GCA_027067235.1 Gammaproteobacteria bacterium | reverse complement strand
CCAACCCGGCGAGTATGCCGTTCAGCCCCATGGTCAGATCGGTCTTGCCAAACCAGAAACGCGACAAAGCCAGAGCCGCCATGCAACCACCTGCCGCTGCCGTATTGGTATTGACAAAGATCAGTGAGACCGCATTGGCATCGGCCACCGAGGTGATCGTCAGTTGCGAACCACCGTTGAAGCCGAACCAGCCCAGCCAGAGGATCAGGGTGCCGAGAGTGGCGAAAGTCATGTTGGAGCCGGGAATCGCCATGGGCTGCAGTCCGCCGCCGGGCTTTTTCACGTATTTTCCCTTGCGCGGCCCCAGCAGCAGCACGCCC
Organism: Gammaproteobacteria bacterium; assembly: GCA_027067235.1. Taxonomy (GTDB): domain Bacteria; phylum Pseudomonadota; class Gammaproteobacteria; order QOAV01; family QOAV01; genus QOAV01. Next base: position 4,179 of record JALXFQ010000366.1, on the reverse strand, counting down.
GCCAGCGCCGCCGAAGCGCCAGCCAGATGCACCACGCCGCTGCCGGCAAAATCAAGAAAACCCGCCTTGTCCAGCACGCCGCCGCCCCATTTCCAGTAGCCTTCCACCGGATAGATGACACCGGTCATGACCACGGCAAAAGCCAGAAAGGCCCACAGCTTCATGCGCTCGGCCACGCTGCCCGAGACAATGGACATGGCGGTGGCGACGAACACCACCTGGAAGAAAAAATCAGCCATACTGGAATGGCGGGTCTCGCCGCCGGAATTCACCACCTCGGCCAGGCTGTTGTCCAGGCCCAGTAAAAACGATAACGAAGGTATCCAGGCGTTGTCGCTTGCTCCATACATGATGTTGTAGCCCATGAACAGAAACATCAGGCAGGCAATGGAATACAGCGCGATATTCTTGGTCAGAATCTCGGCCACGCTTTTGGTGCGCACCATACCCGATTCGAGCATGGCGAAACCGGCGGCCATCCACATGACCAGCGCGCCGGACATGAGCAGGAAAAACGTATCCTGCGAATAGATCAGTTCAATCAGTGTGGTTTCCATGGTCTTTCACTCGGATTAGCGTTATTGCCTTAAGGCAAATCCTCCCCTGACGGGGAGAATCGCCTGGCTTGAGTCAGTCCTTCTGCTCCCGCGCTGCAGCGGCAGCGGCCTCGGCCTTCATGCGTTCTTTCATGATATTGAAACCATGACTGTCGTCGTCCGAGGGACGCCACGCTTTCGGCGGTTTGGCGCCCTTGAACCAGCGATGCATGGGCGATGCCAGTATCTCATCCAGCAGTTTCGCCACCTTGTCAGCGCCCTTCTGGTTGCCTTTCTGGCGTGCCTGTTCAATGGCCTCGCGAACTTCCGGAACCATTTCGATGTAGAAACGGTGAGCCACCTCGAAAACGCCTTCCCAATGCACATAGTCCGGTGCAAACATGGCTGCGCCATGGCGCGCCCGGCGACCTTCGTGGTGCCACAGATAGAAGTAGGTCCATTCCACTGATTCGTTGAACTTGGTCTTGTCACGCAGCCCGTTTTCCGCCATGGCCACGATCAGTTTCTTTGCCGGAATCAGGAACTTGTCATTGAACGTATCGACAAAAGTGTCGAGCTGCTCGAAATGCGCGTCGACTATATTATTGCCGTGGCAGGAGCGGCAGACGCTTTTCATGTCCTTGCGACGCTCCAGCCAGGGCTTCACCTTCCTGCCTTTTTCGATGGCCTTGGAATCGATCCGGGCCGATACCGGCGCGCGCAGGTTCCAGGCAATGCGATCACCGATGTCATGGGTCACCGGCAAGTCCCTGGTGCGCGACATGTGGCAGGTGGCGCAGGTCGGCGCGGCATTGTAATCCTCGCCCACCACCCACTTGCTGGAATCCAGATTCATCTCGTCCTTGTGTGCGCGGAAAGCGATGCCGTGGGCGGATTCTTCGTAGATCTCCTTTTGCGGATGATCCGGTCCCAGATGGCAGCGGCCACAGGCATTGGGTTCACGCGCCTGCGAGGCGGAAAAGTTATGGCGCAGATGACAGGCTGAACAAGCGCCCTTGGAACCATCGGGATTGATGCGGCCTATGCCGGTATTGGGCCAGCTCGATTTATCCAGGGAGCCATCGGAATTCACCCGCACGATGGAACCGTGGCAGGCGCCACAGCCCATGGCGGTAATGGGTGAAGTGCCGGACAGGGTGGGCGCGCCTTCCACCACTTCCGCCAGCACGTTATCCAGGGAACCCAGTATGTCGCCGGCGGTGGCGTGATGACTGCGGTCAAACTCGGCGACCTCTTTTTCGTGACACCGACCGCAATCCTGCGGCGAGACGATCACCGAAATGACGAAATCCTTGTGCATGATGGCGTCCTTGTCGCCTTTTTCCGCCTTGTGGCATTCGTAGCAGCCCACATTGGCGCCAAAATGCTTGGAATGACCCCACTGGTCATAAATACCGGGGGTTTTTTCCCGGTGACAGGACATGCAGGTGGCGCTTTCGCGGCTGAGGTGGTCGAAGCCGGAGAGTATCTCCACCGGTTTTTTGTCGCTCATCGCGACTGCGGGCGCAGCTCTGTCCTGTGAATTGTTCGGAGCCGGGGCAGATTGCTCGGACCAGCCGCGCGCCGGCTGATCCGGCCGGGTCTGGACATCGGGCCGGGGCGGGAACTGGGAGTTACGCCACCAGCCGGATGAATCGGCCAAAGCCGTGGAAAGGAAAAGCAGGGATACTAAGCCGGGAACAAGGACTGACCTCATGATCAGAGTCTCCATCAAATTTGTTTCGTCTGTGGCAATAAACTGGCAAGAGATGCAGCAAACTCTGTGCCATGATTCCGGCGGAGATCCGGGCAGACAAACTGTCATGGACAACGATGGCGCACAGCCCGTTGAATTCACAGGCCTGTTTGGGGGTATCAGAGTACAACCGGCAACCGGAAAAACCGGTCCAGCCGTGGCATCCTTAGGAGGGATGAGACATCCTGGTGCGAAATGCCGGGCGGTTGCACCAAAATGGCGATGACAGCGGAGTTTTATCTATTCTCGGTAACCGGAAATGATCGGATAGCGCCGGTCGCGCCCGAATGCCCGGGGCGTGATACGCACACCGGGCGGCGCCTGGCGACGTTTGTACTCGTTGATCAGCACCATGCGCGTCACCCGGCGCACGGTTTCTTCGTCATACCCTCTGGCCACAATTTCCGCAGGCGACATGTCCTTTTCGATGAACATTTCCAGAATCGGGTCCAGTACGTCATAGGGCGGCAACGAGTCTTCGTCCACCTGATCCGGGGCCAGCTCCGCAGACGGCGGCCGGTCTATGATGCGCTGGGGAATCACCCGCGAGAGGGTATTTCTGTATTCCGACAGCCGAAAAACCAGGGTTTTCGGTACGTCTTTTATCGCTGCGAAGCCTCCCGCCATGTCACCGTACAGCGTGGCGTAACCCACGGCCATTTCGCTCTTGTTGCCGGTGGTCAGCACCATCTTGCCGGATTTGTTGGAGATGGCCATGAGGATGATGCCGCGACAGCGCGCCTGAATGTTTTCTTCCGTGGTGTCTGCCGGTTTACCGGCAAACGTCTTGGCCAGGCTGTCGGTAAACGCCCTGAACATGGGCTCGATGGGTATGACGTGATACTGAATGCCGAGAATATCGGCCATTTCCTGCGCATCCTGCACGCTCATGTCCGAGGTATAACGCGACGGCATCATCACCGCTTCGACCCGATCCGCGCCCAGCGCATCCACCGCCACGGCCAGACACAGGGCCGAGTCGATGCCGCCGGACAGCCCCAGCACCACACCGGGGAAATGGGCTTTTTCCACATAATCACGCACGCCGGTGACGATAGCCTGATACACGCCCTCTTCGTGCGCCAGCGCCGGGCTGATTTCGCTCGATTCTGGCGTCATCACGCCATCGACGCGCTGGAAGTCCACCACGGTCAACGATTCCTGAAACTCGGGCGCGCGGTGCGCCAGTTTGCCCGCCGCGTCCATCACCAGCGAGTTGCCGTCAAACACCAGCTCATCCTGGCCGCCCTCCAGATTCACATACACCACGGGGACCTGGTTGGCGCTGGCTTCACGGGCCACCACGGATTCGCGCTCGGGACGCTTGCTGTAATGATAGGGCGAGGCGTTGATGTTCAGAATCAGTTCCGCACCAGCGTCCACCGACTGCGCCACCGGGCCGCTTTGCCAGATATCCTCGCAAATGGTCAGACCCACGCGAAAGCCGCCCACCTCGACCACGCCCGGCTGTGAACCGGACGCAAAATAGCGCATTTCGTCGAACACGCCGTAATTGGGCAGGGCCTGTTTGTGATAGCGCCCGAGCACATGGCCGTCGCGCAGGGCGGAAACCGCATTGAACAACTGCGCTTCCTCACGCCAGGGATGGCCAACCACCAGCGTGATGCCGGAAATGTCGGTGCGCAAACGGTGCAGGGCCGCCTCTACCTGCTCCATCAGAGCCGGACGCAACAGCAGGTCTTCGGGCGGATAACTGGTGATGGCCAGCTCTGGATAGACAACAATATCCGCGCCCTTCGCCCTGGCTTCATTTGCCGCCGCGATCAGCTTGTCGGTGTTGCCGGAAACATCGCCCACCAGCAAATTGAGCTGCGCCAGCGCAACGCGCAAGGTACTCATGAGGGAGCGCTCACGAATTCAGTATTT
>JALXFQ010000365.1 GCA_027067235.1 Gammaproteobacteria bacterium | reverse complement strand
TGGTGAACTGGGCTTTGTTGATGGCCACAGCCATAGCGCCGGATTGCGCGCCATTGGCGATTGCTCGGTGTTCGGTTTGCGCCGGCCTGATCTGGAAGGGCTGGTGGAAACGGATGGCGAGCTGGTTAACAAGGTCATGCGCGCGATCATTCGCACGGTTCACCGTATCTTGCGCCAGATGAACATTCAATACGCCGAAATGCAGAATTATATCGCCAAGCAGCACGGACGCTACTGAAGTACAGCGCGGTGGCTGTGGGCGCTCTCAATCTGGGCCTGCTGTGCGGGCGAGCTGCTCGAGGCGCGCCGGGGTGCCGACATCCTGCCACTGGCCGTGGTAGATTTCGCCACTGACCTGGCCCTGTTGCATGGCTGTTCTCAGTAACGGCGCCAGCGCCGCGGCCTGAGTCGGGTCGCAGCCGGCAAACAGTTTTTTACGGTACAGGCCTATGCCGCTGAAAGTGAGTTTCGGCTCGCCGCTGTCATGTACGCTATTGCCTTGCACATGAAAATCGCCGAGTGGATGATGCGGCGGATTGGGGATCATGACCAGATGCGCCAGTGAGTGTATGGATGCTGGCAGGCGGGAATAGTCAAAATCGCTCCAGATGTCGCCGTTGATGGCCAGAAACGGGTCGCTCTGCAGCAGTGGCAGCGCCTTGCAAATGCCGCCTGCGGTTTCCAGCGCGTTGCCGTTTTCATCGGAATAGCTGATAACCAGGCCGTAGCGGGAGCCATCGCCCAGCGCGGCAGGAATCTGCTCGCCCAGCCAGGCGTGGTTGATGACGACGCGCCTGAAACCAGCGTTCGCCAGCGCCTCCAGATGGTATTCGATGAGGCGTTTGCCGTTGATTTGCAGCAGCGGCTTGGGCGTGAAGTCGGTCAGCGGCCGCATGCGTTTGCCGCGTCCCGCCGCCAGTATCATGGCGTCCATCAGCTTTGGTATTTTTCCGTGATGGCCAGCAGCGGCTGCAGTTGCGGGTGCTTTTCAGCCGCTTCCACCACATAGTTCCAGGTGCGGGGAATATCGGCCAGGTATTTCGCCTTGCTGTCGCGGTAGTTGAGACGCGAGAATATGCCAATGGCCTTGAGGTGACGCTGTACGCCCATGAGATCAAACCAGCGCATGAAGGTCTGCTCCGAGACATCTTCGTCGAGCAGGCCGGAATGCACCAGCAGTTCGTAAAAACCCAGGGCGCGGTCTTCGATGTAGGCCCGGGGCCAGGCAATGTAGCAATCGCGCAGCAGCGATACGGCGTCGTAGGTGATGGGGCCGGTGACGGCATCCTGAAAATCCAGTATGCCGGGGGCGTTGGTCGCGGTTTGCATCAGGTTGCGCGAATGGTAGTCGCGATGAACCCAGACCTGCGGTTGCTCCAGAGCGCTGCTGGCGAGCTGCTCGAAGATCTCGTTCAGCGTCGCTGATTCCCTATCGCTGATGCTGGCTTTCAGATGCCTGCCGAGATACCAGTCGTGAAACAGCTGCATTTCACTCATCAACAGCGTGTGGTCGTAGGGCGGCAGAAAGTCGGGGTCGGAGAAAACACCGGCCTGCAGGGCCACCAGCGGCGCCAGCGCCATGCTGTGTATGTCGTCGATATTGTCGGCGTTCATCAGGTCCAGCAGTTGCCGGTCGCCCAGATCGCCCAGCAGAACAAAGCCCTGAACCTCGTCAACAGCGATGATTTCCGGCACATTCAGGCCCATGTCGCGCAAGCGCGAGCCGATACGGATAAAATCGCTGACAGGCTCGCGGTCTGGCGGTGCGTCCATGACCACCCAGGAGTTGTTTGCCGCACGGATTCTGAAATAGCGCCGGAAACTGGCGTCATCATACAGGGCATCGAGCTGGTATCCGTTGTCCGTCTGTGGCAGCGACTGCAGCCAACGATGCAGCAAATCCAGCCGCGTATCGGCTTCGTCATGATCTTTTCTGAAGTCTTGCAGGGGGGAATCTGGTACCATGTTGTCCTACGTCAAAATAAATGGGGGCCGTGCTTGATGGCGCATGAATTCTATGCCATTTTACGGCCCGAACAATACTCCTTTCGAAGATAGATTCCATGAATGACAGCGTGAAAAAGAACTGGGGATGGGGGCTGGGTATGCTGCTCGCCACGGGTTGCATCCATACGGCTTTCGCCGCTACCGACAGTCTGTTTACCCGGGTTGACAGCTCTTCGGTGTGCCCGCCGGAATATATTCCGGCCATCTACACGGCGCCGTTGTCCAAAGACGCCACAGACGAGGAAAAGGCGGCACGGGCCAGCGCCACCGAGTCGATAGCGATCGAAGCGGATCAGATCGAGTCAACCAAATCCGGTCAGATGTCATTCAAGGGGAATGCAGTTACCGTCTACAATGGCCGGCGTATCTCCGGCGATATACTCGGCTTTGATCAGGAAACCTCCGTTCTCACCGGCAGTGGCAACGTCAAGCTGCTGAACAGTTACGGTGACGCCCTCAATACCAACCAGCTGCGCCTGAATACCGAAACCAGCATTGGCGAAACCGGCCAGGCCAGCTTCATGCTGGGTGATCGCAGTATTCCGGTCGGCCAGGACAAAAAAGCGGTAATGCAGGCGCGCGGCTCGGCCGACGTGCTTGAATTCCAGGGGCAGGATCTGCTGAGTCTGCAGAATGCACGTTATACCACCTGCAAAACCGGCAACAATGATGTTGTGGTGGCGGCGAAGAAGGTGGATCTGGACATGTCCACCGGTATCGGCGTGGCGCGTAACGCGACAGTGCGTTTTCTTGGCATGCCGATCATGTACACGCCCTACCTGAGCTTCCCGCTGGGCAACCAGCGCAAATCCGGCTTCCTGTTTCCCACTGTCGGCTCCGAGGGGGACTCCGGCACGGTGGTCATGCTGCCCTATTACTGGAACATAGCGCCCAACATGGATGCGACCCTGACGCCAAAATACATGTCCGAACGGGGTCTGCAGGCCCTGACCGAATTTCGCTATCTGACCGAAACCAGCGCTGGCCTGTTGCGTGGCGAATACCTGCCGGATGACAAGCTGTTCGGGGATGATCGCTGGGGCGTGCTGTATCAGCATGACCAGGCCATTGGCGAAAGCTGGTCGGGTCAGATTCTCTATCAGGATGTTTCCGATAATGACTATCTGGATGACCTGCAAAATGATCTGGCGACAGCGGCTACCCAGTTCCTGCCGCAGCAGGCTTCCCTGGGATATGCGTCGGATACCATTAATTTTTCCGTATTGGCGCGAAAACTGAAAACCATCGACGCAAAAATCAAGCCCAGGGATGAGCCGCATCGCGAGTTGCCCCGAGCCACGCTTTCCGCTTTCAACGCCTACGAGCCAAACGCCCTGAAATACGGTTTTGATGCCGAGTTTGTCAATTTTGATCATGATGTCGATGTCACGGGTCAGCGTATTCATGTGGAGCCCAGCGTCAGCCTGCCGATGGAGGCGGTGTACGGTTTCCTGACCCCGAAGATCGCCGTGGATTACACCTCCTATTCCGTGGATAACATACCCGCGGCGCCCAGCACCCCGGCCGCAGATGCCGTGGACTTTGGCGATACTGCCGACAACCCCGACGCAACCACGACAGCCGGTGGTGGCAGTACCACGACAGCTGATAACACTGGCGCCTCGCCCGGGAATGTCACCCAGGCCAGGGCGGTTGCTATAGATAACAGTCAGGTATCGTCAAACCCGTCGCGCACGGTGCCGATTTTCAGTCTCGACAGTGGCCTGTATTTCGAGCGCGATACCGTGTTTGGTGGCCGCTCCTATACCCAGACTCTGGAACCGAGAGTTTTCTACCTGTATGTGCCCGAAGAGAATCAGGATGATTTTCCCGTGTTCGATACATCGGATCTGAACCAGAATACCGTGACCAATCTGTTTCAGCCGAACCGCTTCAACAGCTATGATCGGCTCGGCGACGCCAATCAGGTGACCCTGGCCCTGTCCACCAGCCTGATCGACTTCGACGATGGCACGGAAGTGCTGCGTGGCAGCATTGGCCAGATCTATTATCTGGAGGACCGGCTGGTGACCCTGTCCGGCAAGCCTGACACCCGTTCCACTTCCGGTATCGTTACGGAACTGACTGCGCGCCTGGGCAAACGCGCCCTGAGTCCACGCGAGCAGCGCCTGAAGCAGGTGAAGCTGGAGCGCTCGAGACTGGTCGGCAACGACTGGTACCGGGCCTCGGAAATCGGATCCGAACGTGTCAATATCGATACCACGCTGGTATGGGACACCGATGCAGCAACTGTTTCCGAAGGCCGGCTGGATGTAGCCTATACGCCAAATAGCTATTCATTGCTGGACTTTGAATACACCTACCGTGAAAACAACGGCAAAACTATCACGGACCAGTATAATCTGCAGGCGGTAGTACCGTTGACGCGCCAGTTCTTCCTCTACGGTGGTTATCGTTATGATGCCAACAACAGCAAGACTCTGGAAGGCAAGGGCGGCATTGAATACCGTAATTGCTGCTGGGCATTCCGGGTCTACGG
>JALXFQ010000364.1 GCA_027067235.1 Gammaproteobacteria bacterium | reverse complement strand
CCATTGGGATAGCGACGCTGCGCGTGCAAACCGCGAAAACGGGGCGATTTCGGCGTTTTTTCTTCGGGGTACTGCACGGTAATCTTGCGCGTGAACAGCGCCCTGCCGGTAACGCCCAGGCCCTTGAGCAATTCCCACAGTAAAAAAGTCTGCGCAATTTCCCTTGGTGATTTCATTTCATCAGCCTCCTCAATGGAACCAGTGTCCGAAAGGCGTATAGAACATGGCAAAACCCATGACCAGTATCCACACCAGCGTTACCGGGATGAACACCTTCCAGCCCAGGCGCATGATCTGGTCATAGCGATAACGCGGAAAAGTCGCCCGGAACCAGAGAAAAAAGAGCAGGAACAGGCTGATCTTGATCAGCAACCAGTGCAGCCCGTTACCGAACAGCAGGCCGATCACCGGCAATTCAGTCAGCCAGTCAAGGCCGTCGAACGGCGACAGCCAGCCCCCCAGAAACAGCAGTGATGTCAGCGTGGATATGAGGATCATGTTGGCGTATTCGGCCAGGAAGAACAAGGCGAAAGCGATACCGGAGTACTCCACATGGAAGCCGGCGACGATTTCCGATTCGCCTTCGGCCACGTCGAACGGCGCGCGGTTGGTTTCTGCCACGCCGGAAATGAAATACACAACAAACAGCGGGAACAACGGCAGCCAGTACCACTGAAACAACCCGCCCGACTGGTGCAGCACGATTTCACGCAAATTCAGGCTGCCCGCCGCCATCAGCACGCCCACCAGGGCAAAACCCATGGCGATTTCGTAAGCCACCACCTGGGCGCCGGCGCGCATGGCGCCAAGAAAGGCGTATTTGGAATTGGATGCCCAGCCAGCCACCAGTATGCCGTACACGCCAATGGAGGTGAGCGCCAGGATATACAGCAGGCTGGCGTCGATATCGGCCAGCACCCAGCCATCCAGAAACGGCACCACCGCCCATGCGGCCAGGGCCGGCACCAGCGACAGCATGGGCGCGATAATGAACAGATAGACATTGGCGTTGGTGGGCAGAATGACTTCCTTGGTGAGGAATTTCAACGTGTCCGCTATGGGTTGCAGCCAGCCGCGCGGGCCGACCCGGTTGGGGCCGACACGCACCTGCATGTAGCCGATAATCTTGCGCTCGGCGAAGGTCAGATACATCACGCCGAGCAATACCGGGACCAGGATCAGAACAATCTTGAGCAGGCTGGATACGAGAATCTGTGCCCAGATCGGCAACCAGGTCAGCAATGGCTCGATGAAATCGGGCAGCCAGGCCAGCGCTGTGGTCACGTCAGTCATGTCAGCTCCTCACCAGTCGCACACTGGCGGAACCGGGAAGCGCGGCGGTTTCCAGGTAGCCGATGGGCAGAAAAACGCAGCCCTCCGGCACGCGCTGATCCAGCACCACCGGCGTTTCAACCGAGGTTTCATCAACCATCAGCTTCACCTTCGCGTCCTGCTCAAGTCCGAGCCGGCTCGCCTGTTGCGGGTTTATGCGCGCAGCGGGCGGCGGATTGTCGGTCGTGCGCTGCAGCGGCTCGCACCGGCGCAGTATGGCGTCGCCGCGGTAAATCAGGCTGTCGCGGATACGTTCAAGATTTTCGCCGCCAGCATGTTCGGTTTTTGCATAGCCCGACAGCGAGCCCATACCATAGCCGGGAGATGGCGCACCGGCGGCGTCGACGGCTGCCGCAATGGCGGATACAGTATCGAAATCGAAACCGGGAAGATCAAGATAGCCTGCCAGCGCCCGCAGTATTTTCCAGCCTTCGCGGGCGTCGCCGGGCGGCGTGGTGGCTGCGCTCAGGGTTTGCGCCGCGCCTTCGCAGTTGACAAAAGTCCCGGCATTTTCGGCAAACATGGCCGCCGGCAGCTGCACATCGGCATAGGACTCGCCAGCCGAGGCAAATGCCGTAATGGCTACAACAATATCCGCGTCATTCAGCGCCGCCAGCAGCTGCCCGCCGTGGGCTGCATCCAGCTCCGGCTCGACGCCGAACAGCAACCAGGTTTTGATTTCAGCAGCATCCATATCGGCCACGGACAGGCCCTTGTCCTGCTCGGAAAAAGGCGTACAACCAGCCTGCCAGGCAGCCACGCCGTTGGCTTCGGGCAGAAAGCCGAGGCTGACGCCGGCCATGTCGGCCAGGGTTTTTGCCATGGAGCGTAAAATGGCGCCTTCTTCGTGCAGCCAGGCCAGCTGACCCAGAATCAGGGCCGACTTGCTGTTCCTGTCGGCAAACCTGTCGGCAAGCGCCCGGTGTTGCTGGTTAATGCGGGTGGGATCCATCCAGGGGATGACGTCTTCCGGCACATCATGTCCCAGCTTGTCCGACAGCAGACGTATGATATTGGCGACAGATTGCAGCATGCCCGAGGGCGAACTGACAGCGCGCACCGACAGCGGGTAGTTGAATTCGTAATCGTAGGGGTTGATCACGGCCACGTCAGCACCCGCCAGTACCGCCTTGCGCAACCGGTGATTCAGAATAGGCTGCTCTTTTCGCAAATTGCAGCCAATCAGCAAAACGAAATCCAGCGACTCGAGTTCCTTAATGGGCATGCCCAGCGCGGGCGCCGACGCCCAGCGGCCGTCGTCGCGGCTGTCCGCCAGTTTCAGCCGATGATCGATATTGTTGCTGCCCAGACCGCGCAGCAGTTTCTGGAACAGATAGAATTCTTCCAGCGTAGAGGTGGGAGAGATGATGCCGGCAAGCTTGTCCGCGCCCTGTTTCGCCACATTTTGCAGCAACCCGTCTGCGACCGACTGCAGGGCGGTGGCCCAGTCGGTTTCCTGCCATTCACCTTTTTTTCTGATGCGCGGCACCGTCAGCCGCTCACCGCTGTTTACCGCGGTATAGCTGAAACGGTCGCGATCTGACAGCCAGGTTTCATTGATGTCGTTGTTTTCCAGCGGCAGCACCCGTTCGACCTTGCCGCGCAGGGTCTGGATGCGGATGCTGGACCCGGCGCAATCATGCGGCGCCACGGAGGCGACGTCGGCCATTTCCCAGGAACGGGCGGCAAACTTGAACGGTTTGGAGGTGAGAGCACCCACCGGGCACAGGTCGATGATGTTGCCGGACAGCTCGGAGCCAATGGCATGCTGCACGTAGGTGCCGATCGTGGTGTGTTCGCCGCGGCCGGTGGCGCCCATTTCGCGGATGCCGGAAATCTCCTGACCGAAACGTACGCAGCGCGTGCAGTGAATGCAGCGGGTCATTTCGGTCGCCACCAGCGGGCCCAGGTCAGGATCTCTGACCACTCTTTTTTCTTCCGTGTAACGGGAACGGTCGCCGCCATAGCCCACGGCCAGATCCTGCAGTTCGCATTCGCCGCCCTGGTCGCAGATGGGGCAATCCAGCGGGTGGTTGATAAGCAGAAATTCCATGGTGCCCTTTTGCGCATCCATGGCCAGTTCGGACCGGCTAAACACTTTCATGCCATCCGTCACCGGCGTGGCGCAGGCCGGCAGCGGCTTGGGCGCTTTTTCCACTTCCACCAGACACATACGGCAATTGGCGGCGACGGACAAATGCTTGTGATAGCAGAAACGCGGAATATAGATGCCCGCGCGGTCGGCCACCTCGATGAGCATTTCGCCCTCTTCCGCCTGCAACTGTCTGCCGTCTATTTCGATATTGAGCATGTGAGCTTGATTACCCTGTTTCCCTTGCCGGCTCAGGCCGCGTCCGCTTCGTTCTTGCGGATGTAGGCTTCGAATTCGTGCCGGTAATGTTCGATGAAACTTGCCACCGGCATGGCTGCGGCATCGCCCAGAGCGCAGATGGTGCGGCCGCCGATATTGCCGGCCACGTCGGTGAGCAGATCCAGATCCTGCTGGCGACCGTCACCACGGGCAATGCGTCTGATGACGCGATATAACCAGCCAGTGCCTTCCCGGCACGGGGTACACTGGCCGCAGGACTCTTCGTAGTAGAAACAGGCGATGCGCTCCAGCGTTTTCACCATGTCGGTGTCTTCGTCCATAACGATGACCGAGCCGGCGCCGAGCATGGAGCCAGCCTTGGCCAGTGAATCGTAATCCATGTCCAGCTCCATCATCACCTCGGCCGGCAACACCGGCGTCGATGAACCGCCGGGTATGACTGCCTTGAGCTGTTTGCCGCCGCGTACGCCGCCGGCCATTTCCAGTAATTCCGCAAACGGTATGCCCATGGGCACTTCAAAGTTGCCGGGGTTGTTGACATGCCCGGACACCGCAAAAATCTTTGAACCGCCATTGTTGGGCTTGCCCAGATCCTGGAACCACTGGCCGCCATTGCGAATAATCGCCGGCACCGAGGCCAGCGTTTCGGTATTGTTGATGGTGGTCGGTTTGCCGAACAGGCCGTAGTTGGCGGGAAACGGCGGCTTGTATCGCGGCTGGCCTTTCTTGCCCTCGATGGATTCGAGCAAGGCAGTTTCCTCGCCACAGATATAGGCGCCGGCGCCGCGATGCACATGCAACTGGAAATCGAAGCCTGAATCAAGAATACTGGCGCCGGCGCCTATATC
>JALXFQ010000363.1 GCA_027067235.1 Gammaproteobacteria bacterium | reverse complement strand
ATCTGGGCGACCAGGACGCCATCGAATACATGTGCCGCGCCGCGCCGGAAGTGGTCATCAACCTGGAGCATCAGGGCGTGCCGTTTTCGCGGCTGGACAATGGCCGCATTTACCAGCGCAAGTTTGGCGGCCAGAGCCGGAATTTTGGCGAATCCCAGGCCTCGCGCACCTGTCCGGCGGCGGATCGCACCGGCCATGCCATACTGCACACTCTGTATCAGCAGAACCTGGCCGCGCGCACGCACTTCTTTGACGAGTTTTTTGTGGTCGATCTGGTTGTTGACGACAGCGGCCACGTAGCTGGCGCATTGCTGCTGGACATCGCCACCGGCGAGACCTTGCTGATCGAGGCGGACGCTACTTTGATTGCCACCGGCGGCTTCGGACAGATGTTCCGCACCACTTCCAACGCCATGATCAATACCGGCGACGGGTTGGCCATGGCGCTGCGCGCCGGTTTGCCGGTGCAGGACATGGAGTTTTTCCAGTTTCACCCCACCGGCGTGGCCGGACACGGCATGCTGATTACCGAGGCGGCGCGGGGCGAGGGCGGTTATCTGCTCAACGCTGATGGCGAGGCGTTCATGGAAAAATATGCGCCCCATGTGAAAGACCTGGCCTCGCGCGACGTGGTAAGCCGGGCCATATTCCAGGAAGTGGAGGCCGGGCGCGGCTGCGGGCCGAACAGGGATCACGTGCTGCTGAAGCTGGATCACCTGGGCGCGGATGCGATTAAATCCAAACTACCTGGCATACGCGACCTGTCCATGCGTTTCGCCGGGGTAGATCCCATCGAAGCGCCAATTCCGGTTTACCCCACGGCGCATTACGCCATGGGCGGCATTCCCACCAATCTGCACGGGCAGGTGGTGGCTCCGCATGGCACCAGCGCCGAAGTGGCGCAGCCGGGGCTGTACGCGGCGGGCGAGTGCGCCTGTGTGTCGGTACACGGCGCCAACCGGCTGGGCGGTAATTCGTTGCTGGATATTATCGTGTTCGGCGCGGCGGCGGCGCGGCACATGACGGAATATTTGCAGGGCGACGTACGGCGCGATGCTTCGCAGGACAGTATCGACAAGGCGCTGGCGCATCTGCATCGCTGGGATCGCACTGATGGCGACGAAACCGTGGCGGGTCTTGCGCGTGAATTGCGCGAGACCATGGAAAAACACTGCGGCGTTTACCGGATTCAGGACGTGCTGGACGAGGGTGTGGTCAAAGTGCGCGCGCTGAAAAAGCGGCTGGGAAATGCCGTGCTGAACGATCACAGCAAGGTGTTCAATACTGCGCGTATCGAAGCGCTGGAGCTGGAAAATCTCATGGATATCGCGCTGGCGACGGTGGTTTCCGCCGCCGCCCGGCAGGAAAGTCGCGGGGCGCATTCGCGCATTGATTTCCCTGGCCGCGACGATGTGAAATGGATGAAGCATTCGCTCTATTTCAGCGAGGACGAAAAGCTGGAATACAAGCCGGTGCGCACCAAACCGCTGACAGTTGACAGTTTTCCGCCGAAAGAGAGGGTTTACTAGGATTCATTCAGAGGATACAGATGACTGGCCTGCGCAAATTCAGAATATACCGCTACAATCCGGATACGGACGAAAAGCCGTGGACCCAGGAGATCGAGATCGACTTCGGCGAGGAGATCGACCAGCTCATGTTGCTGGACGCGCTCAACCGCATCAAGCAGAAGGACGACTCGCTGGGTTACCGGCGTTCCTGCGGCGAGGGTGTATGCGGTTCCGACGCCATGAACATCAACGGCCGAAACGGCCTGGCCTGCATCACCCGACTGGCGGACCTGAAGCAGCCCATTACGCTCAAGCCGCTGCCAGGCCAGCCGGTGATTCGCGACCTGATCGTGGACATGGAGCCTTTCTACCGCCAGTACCGATCCATCAAGCCGTGGCTCATCAATCACGAGCCCGCCACCGAAATCGAGCGCCTGCAATCGCCGCGGGAACGTGCCCGGCTGGACGGTCTGTACGAATGCATACTCTGTGGCTGCTGCTCCACCGCCTGCCCGTCATTCTGGTGGAATCCGGACCGTTTTGTCGGCCCGGCCGGTCTGCTGCAAGCCTGGCGTTTCCTTGCCGACAGCCGTGATCTGGCCACCGGCGAGCGTCTGGATGACCTGGAGGACAGCTACCGCCTGTTTCGCTGCCACACCATCATGAACTGCGTGGAAGTCTGCCCGAAAGGCCTGAACCCCACCCGCGCCATCGCCCATATCAAGGATTTGCTGGTCAAGCGTGCCGGATAACGCCGACGTGGAAATGAAACGGCTGGCCTGGGCCTGCCGCCGCGGCATGCTGGAACTGGATCTGCTGCTGCAGCATTTTCTGCAAACCGAGTACGCCGGTCTGTCCGCAGACGACAAGGCCCGGTTCTGCGCCTTGCTGGATCAGCCCGATCCGGTATTGCAACAGTATTTCAATGGCGATAAACGCTCGGAAAACGAAGACCAGCAAAAACTGATCGAACGGATACGATACTGTCTTGGAAATAACTCTCGCTGAATCACCTTCTATCCAATACGGTTTCTACGCCATTTACACCGGGACTGCCCTTATCATTGCCGCTCTTGCGACTGCGGTTGGCGGTTACTGGGCGCTGGCGCTGATACCCCTGTTGCTGTACGGATCACGCGTGCTGCGGCGGGATATACTTCGCACGGCGGACGATGCGATCATCGCCCTGCGTATCGACCCAGGCGAACGGCTGTTCGTGCGCAGCCGTGACGCCGGGTGGACGCCGTGCCGGGTAAAATCCTGGTGGGCCGGGCAGCGTTTCATACTGCTGGCGCTGAAATGCGATGGCGATGCGACCGGGCTTGGCAGCCGGCCGGTGGCGATAGACGGCAGTACCCTGGAAGACGCGTTATTTCGGGAGCTGAAGGTCTGGCTGAAGGGCCTGAAAACATGATATTGCCGGGGCAGGAGCCTGGCCTGACCGTGAAGTGCGCTCCCGCATCCGCTGAGCCTGGCCTGGTCTGAGCCTCCCTGTCGCCTTAATCCGGCGCGATTATCGTCGGCCCGGCCTGGTCATCCGGCAAGGTTTCCGGGTAGTCCCTGGTATAATGCAGACCGCGGCTTTCCTTGCGCATTTGTGCACTGCGCACGATCAGCTCCGCTACCTGCACCAGATCGCGCAGTTCAATTAGGTCATTGGATACGCGGAAATTGGAATAGTATTCCTGGATTTCCTCGCGCAGCAGTTCGATGCGGCGTTCAGCCCGGGCCAGGCGCTTGTTGGTACGAACGATGCCCACATAATCCCACAGCGAGCGGCGCAGTTCGTCCCAGTTGTGGGACACGACGATCTCCTCGTCGGGGTCGGTGACGCGGCTTTCGTCCCAGTCGGGGATGGCAGTGTCGTCTTTTTCCGGCGGGTTGGCCTGGATGTACTTGGCCGCCGCTTCGGAAAATACCAGACATTCCAGCAAGGAATTGCTGGCCAGGCGGTTGGCGCCGTGCAGGCCGGTGTAGGTGCATTCGCCAATGGCGTAGAGCCGCTCCAGCCCGGTGCGGGCATCCAGGTCGGTGACCACGCCGCCGCAGGTGTAGTGCGCGGCGGGCACCACGGGTACGGGCTCCCTGGCGAGATCGTAGCCGTACTGTTTGCAGCGTTTGTAGATGTTCGGAAAATGCGATTTGATGAATCTGGCCGGCTTGTGGCTGATGTCCAGCAACACATTGTCGAGGCCGCGCTTTTTCATTTCGTAGTCGATGGAGCGGGCGACGATGTCGCGCGGCGCCAGCTCGGCGCGCGGGTCGTGCTCGGGCATGAAGCGGGTGCCGTCGGGCAGTTTCAGCAGGGCGCCTTCACCGCGTAGCGCTTCGGAAATCAGGAATGATTTGGCCTGCGGGTGATACAGGCAGGTGGGGTGAAACTGCATGAATTCCATGTTCGCCACCCGGCAGCCGGCGCGCCAGGCCATGGCGATGCCGTCGCCGGTGGAGGTGTCCGGATTGGATGTATATAAATAGGCCTTGGACGCGCCGCCGGTGGCGAGTACGGTGCTGCCGGCGCGAATGGTTCGTACCTTGCGCTTTTCCTGATCCAGCGCATACACACCCAGACAGCGATTGTTGCCGGCTGCATCAATCCTGGCCGAGGTAATCAGGTCGATGGCCAGCCAGTTTTCGCGCACGGTAATGTTCGGGTGGTGTTTGACATTTTCTTCCAGGATGCCGGAAACGGCCTTGCCGGTAGCGTCCGTGGCGTGAATGATGCGGCGATGGGAATGGCCACCTTCGCGCGTCAGGTGATAATGGCTTTCGCCATCCTCGCTGCGTTCGCGGGTGAATTGCACGCCCTGGTCGATGAGCCAGTAGATGTTCTGCGGGCCGTTCTCCACCACGAAACGCACCGCCTCTGGGTCGCACAAGCCGGCGCCGGCGACCAGTGTGTCCTCGATATGGGACTCGAACGAGTCTTCCGGCGACAGCACGGCGGCGATACCGCCCTGGGCGTAACGCGTGGAGCCTTCATTCAGCGAGCGCTTGGTGAGGATGGTGACGCGGAACCGGTCGGCCAGCCGCAGGGCCAGGCTGAGACCGGCCAGGCCGCCGCCGATGACAACAATGTCGGTTTGATGATTTCTGGACATAGTGCAGCAGGTGGTTCACCGGTTTCCTTTGCAAGGCCCCGAATATACAATACGCGCTCAAAACAATAACAGACATTTACACTCTCATCGTCGCAATCCAATGAACTTTCACCTTTTTGTCCGGTCTTGCCAGAGTAAGTCGCTTGTTGTGCGGAAACGCCAATGAGTGAGGCGGCTGTTGACAGGGGACTGGTGACGCGCGCCCAGCAGGGCGATCAGCGGGCGTTCGAGGCGCTGGTGATGAAGTACCAGACGCGGGTAAAGAAACTGGTGGCGCGTTTTGTGCGGCCGGCGGATGTGGACGATGTGACGCAGGAGGCTTTCATCAAGGCCTATCGCGCGCTGGCGAAATTTCGCGGCGACAGCGCCTTTTATACCTGGTTGTATCGTATTGCGGTAAATACGGCGAAGAATCATCTGGTGTCGCAGTCGCGGCGCCCGCCGAACAGCGATATCGACATCGAAGATGCCGAATTTTCCGATCCTGGCGGCCGCTTTCGCGATAATGAAACACCGGAAACCAGCATAGCGACGGATGAATTGGCCGAGGTTGTGCAAAAGGCCATTGATTCACTACCGGATGAGCTGAAAACGGCTATCCTGTTAAGAGAGATGGAAGGATTGAGTTATGAGGAAATTTCTTCCGTTATGCGTTGTCCTATTGGCACAGTACGGTCGAGAATATTTCGGGCAAGGGAAGCCATTGAAAATCAAATCAAGCATTATATGCAGGGCGAAAGCGGAGCATGAATAAAATGAAATCCCGATTATCAGCATTTATGGATGGCGAGTTGCCCGCCGCCGAGCTGGACGAGTTGCTGCTGGAGATCGCCAGCAGAGACGCTGCCGGTTCCTGGCGCTATTATGAGCTGGCGCGCGCGGTGGTGTCTGATGAGAAAGCCGGATTGACGCGTTCCGGCAGCTACAGCGCCGACCTGACCCGGAGCATCATGCAACAGCTGACCGCCGAAGAGCCAACGGCAAGCGGCGCTAGCGGCCCGCGCTCTGCCGATGTCATCCCTTTCCCGGCGCAAATTCGACGCTGGGGACTGCCCGCCGCGCTCGCCGCATCAGCTGCCGCCGCAGCCGTTTTTCTCGGCGCGTTCGAGCCTGTCGGACCGCAATCGGTTGCGCAAAACAGCGCCCCGGCCGCGCAGATGAAAATGGCTTCCGCACCAGCTCCGCGCCCGTCGGTATCCGTTTCACACGAATCTGCGCCCACCGGTCTGGCCATGAACGACGAAGCGCTGGTTCGATCACGCGAGCCGGTGGAGAACCAGGTCATCCCTGAACTGAATGAATTCATACTGCAGCATAATTCCATCGCCTCGTCGCGGCATTTTCAGCCCACGCTGTCCTATGCCCGGGTGGTCAGTCATGGTAAGCGATAACGTCTTGACGGTAACCCTTTCTCCCTTAACAAGCGCTGCGTCTTGAACAGCATGATCACATCCACCGCCGCCAACCGGAATCCGTCATTGTTCACGCTGCGCGTTATGTTTGCATTGGCCATGGCGCTGGGCGCCGGGGGCGCCTGGGCGCAGGAAGCGGCGGAACAGTGGCTGCAGCGCATGGAGCAGGCGGCACATAGCCAGAGTTTTATCGGTACCCTGCTGTATCACCAGCGCGGCGGTAATGATGCCATCCGCATTATTCGCCAGGTCAACAAAGACCGTATCCGTGAGAAAGTCTATTCCCTGACCGGTAGCTACCGGGAAGTGGTACGTGACGGCAACGACGTCTGGTGCTATTTGCCCGAAGACCGGGATAACGGCAAAAAAGCCAGTAACGTGGTGAACGGCTTCCCCGATTTTCTGCCCGATGATCTGGACATACTCGATGATCACTACGACCTCAGGCTGGGCGAGCGCAAGCGTCAGGCGGGCCGGATGTGCCAGAAAATTTCCATTATTCCGCGCGACAAGTACCGCTATGGCTATGATCTGTACGCCGATGTGGAAACCGGTCTGCTGCTTGCTGCCGATCTGATTGCGCCCGATGGCGAAAAGATTGAAAGCTACATGTTCAGCGATATTTCCATCAATCCCGAGATCAAGGAAACCGATCTGGCACCCACCAATCCCAGAGAGTCCATGGTCTGGCACCATGATGGCGCCCAGCCCGCCAGCAAACTGGCTGCTGGCGCGGAAAATGGCCCGGAGTGGCGCTCGCTCACGCCGCCGGGCGGTTTTCACCTGGCCGGCGTCGCCATGATTCAGGATGGCGAGCAGAGCCGGGTCAAGCAACTGGTTTACACCGATGGGCTGGCCACCATTTCAGTGTTTATCAAGAAGCTGAAGGAAAAAAAGAGACATTTGATCGACCGGGTGAAAAAGATACGTCAGGTTGGCGCGCTCAACGCGCTGGGCATGGAAGTGCGTGGGCATGAAGTCACCGTCATCGGCGACGTGCCGCCGGATGCCATTCGACTGATCGAGGGCTCGCTGAGCCAGCGCGCGGAAGCCGGTCAATGATCGAGGAAACAGTACGGGTGGTTGGCGCGCGCGGCGAGCGCATCACCATTGCCGCCGGTCGCAAGTCGGCCTGTGGCAGCTGTAGCCAGAAACAGGGTTGCGGCGTCTCTGCCATCTCCGGGCTGTTCTCCGGTAAATCTATTGAACTGGAGCTGCATAACGCACTGGGCGCCAGCGTGGGTGACACGGTGGTAGTTGGCGTCGAGGACGGCGCTTTTCTACGCATGGCTGTACGTGCCTATCTGTTGCCGCTGCTGGTCCTGATTGTTACGGCCATGGTTTTTTCGCGCCTGTTTGCGTCGGAATGGCTGGTTGTACTGCTGTCCGTGGCGGCCATGCTCGGCAGTTTTTATTTCAGCCGCGCCACTACAGGAAAAGCAACGGATCTGCATCTGCTACGCATCGTATCCACGTCAAACATTTAATCCCGATATGGCGCTCATCAGGGTATAATCGCCGCCGACGCGCGTAAACGCAGACGGAGGGGTTCCGGATGCGTTTTTTTATTGAACGGAATATCAGCGGAATCATCCATGTCAGACATGCCCATGTCTCAAATCAGAAACCTGTCGATTATTGCCCATATCGACCATGGCAAATCGACGTTGGCTGATCGCTTCATCCAGTATTGCGGTGGCCTGGCGCAACGCGAGATGGAAGCACAGGTGCTGGATTCCATGGAAATAGAGCGTGAACGCGGTATTACCATCAAGGCACAAAGCGTGCGTCTGTATTACACCGCGAACAATGGCATAACCTATCAGCTGAATTTTATCGATACGCCCGGGCATGTGGATTTTTCCTACGAGGTTTCGCGTTCGCTGACGGCCTGCGAAGGCGCATTGCTGGTGGTCGATGCGGCCCAGGGCGTCGAGGCGCAGACCGTGGCCAATTCCTACAATGCGGTGGATCTCGGCCTGGAAATTCTGCCGGTGCTGAACAAGATCGACCTGCCTGCCGCCGAGCCGGATCGGGTGAAACAGGAAATCGAGGACGTTATCGGCCTCGATTGCAGCGAGGCGCTGGAGGTCAGCGCCAAATCGGGTATCGGCATAGAGGATTTACTGGAAGCCATCGTCGAGCGTCTGCCGCCGCCGCAGGGTATTGCTGCTGCGCCGCTGCGCGCCCTGATTATCGACTCCTGGTTTGACAATTATCTGGGCACGGTATCGCTGGTGCGGGTGATCGACGGCGAACTGCCGCGCAAGGCCAGAATCCGCATGATGGCGACCGAACAGGAGTACCTGGCCGAGGATGTAGGATTCTTTTCGCCGAAAAAATCGCAGCTGGACCGTTTGCGCACCGGCGAAGTGGGCTATTTGTGCGCAGGCATCAAGGATATCAAGGCGGCGCGCGTGGGTGATACCATCACCCTGGTGGACAATCCGGCGTCTGAGCCGTTGCCCGGTTTTCAGGAGTCCCACCCGCGTGTATTCGCGGGGCTGTTTCCCGTGGTTTCCTCGGATTACGAGAGCTTTCGCGATGCCCTGGACAAACTCAGCCTGAATGACGCCTCGCTGACATTCGAGCCGGAAACTTCCCAGGCGCTGGGTTTCGGATTCCGCTGCGGCTTTCTCGGTACCCTGCACATGGAAATTATTCAGGAGCGGCTGGAGCGGGAATACGAGCTGGACCTGATTACCACAGCGCCCACGGTTATCTACGAAGTGGTGGACAGCCGCGGGCAAACGCGTCAGATCGACAATCCGGCGGATCTGCCGGATCCGGGGCAGATCGAGGAAATACGCGAGCCGGTGATACGCGCCAGCATACTGGTGCCGCAGGATTATCTGGGTGCGGTGCTGACCCTGTGCATGGAAAAACGCGGCGTGCAGCAGGATATGCAATATCACGGCAGCCAGGTGATGCTGACGATGGATCTGCCGCACGCGGAAGTGGTGCTGGATTTTTTCGATCGACTGAAATCGGTGAGCCGCGGTTACGCCTCGTTTGACTATACGTTTCTCGAGTTTCAGCCGGCTGACATGGTCAAGTTGGATGTATTGGTGAATGGCGAGCGTGTGGATGCATTGTCCATAATCGTGCACAGGGACAAGGCCCGGGCCCAGGGGCGCGAACTGGTAAAAAAAATGCGTGAACTGATTCCGCGCCAGATGTTTGACGTGGCAATCCAGGCGGCGCTGGGCTCGCATATTATTGCGCGCGAAACAGTCAAGGCCTTGCGCAAGAACGTGACCGCCAAATGCTATGGCGGCGATATTACGCGCAAAAAGAAACTATTGGCAAAACAGAAAGCGGGGAAAAAGAGAATGAAGCAGATTGGTTCCGTGGAAATTCCGCAGGAAGCGTTCCTGGCGGTACTCAAGGTATCAGGAGATTGATATGGATTTTGCACTGATCATGTTCATCGGCCTGTTGCTTACCGGCGGCGTCTGGCTGGCTGACAAGCTATGGGGCGAACCCCAGCGCCAGGCGCGCGCCGCCAAACTGCGCCAGAGCGGAGAAGCCTCTCCCGCCATGCTGGAGAAAGTTCATCGCGAGCCGGTGATCGTCGAGTACGCCAAGGCATTTTTTCCGGTAATACTGGTAGTTTTTTTGTTGCGTTCGTTTCTGATGGAACCTTTCCGTATTCCTTCCGGCTCCATGCTGCCGACGCTGAAAATCGGCGACTTCATCCTGGTTAATAAATTCGCCTATGGCGTGCGCCTGCCCATTGCCAATATCAAGATTTCCGATACCGGCGAGCCAAAACGCGGTGATGTCATGGTGTTCCGCTTCCCCAATGATCCTTCGGTGAATTTCATCAAACGCGTCGTTGGTCTGCCTGGCGATGAAATCGAGTACAAGAACAAGACTCTGTACATCAACGGTAAGGAAATGCCGAGGACATCAACCCATGAAAACTACCAGATATTCGAGGCGGGAAGCCGGTTCGTGACCACTCAGCAGTTCGATGAAAACCTGGATGGCGTGGTGCATAAAGTGCTGCTGGATCCGACCCGTTCCCAGGCCAATCTGAAATTCCAGAAAGTGCCGGAAGGTCATTACTTTGTCATGGGCGACAACCGCGACTATAGTAATGATAGCCGCTATTGGGGTTTCGTACCCGAAAAGAACGTGGTGGGCAAGGCTTTCCTGGTGTGGTTCAGCTGGGATGTCGGCAATGGTAAATCAGTGAAATGGGATCGAATCGGTTCCAGAATACAATAAACAAGGGATTAAAAATGAAATTGCAGAAGTATCGCGCCAACAGGCAAAAAGGGTTGTCACTGGTAGGGTTTGTGATTGTCATGGCGTTTGTGGCGGTACTGGCGCTGCTGGTAATGAAACTGTTTCCGGCTTACAACGACAATTTGAAAATCAGCCAGGCCATGAAGGGTCTGGAAGAAACATCGGGGCTGAAAAATGCGACCCGCGCCGAGATCGTCCGCGCCCTCAACAAGCGCCTGTACATCAATTACGGTGACAAGGTGGTGGACGTCAACAAGACCCTGAAAGTCAAGAAACGCGGCGGCAAGCGGATAGCCTATCTGAATTACGAGGTGGTGATTCCCCTGGTCTATAACATCAGCGCCTTGCTGACCTTCGACAATTCCGCCAACCTGCAATAGCGCAGTGAGCGGCGAACTGGAAAAACGCATCGGCTTTCAGTTCAATGATCGAACCCTGTTACGGCAGGCGCTGACCCACCGCAGCGCCGGACCGGACAACAATGAGCGGCTGGAGTTTCTCGGCGACAGTCTGGTCAACATGCTGGTGGCGGAAGCTCTGTATCGGCGTTTTCCTGACGAAAATGAAGGCGCTCTCAGTCGTCTGCGCGCGACCCTGGTGTGCGAACCCGGGCTGGCGCAACTGGCGCGAGGCATCCAGCTGGGTGACGAGCTGGTTCTCGGCGCCGGCGAAAGGAAAAACCAGGGAGAGCGCAAGGATTCCATACTGTCCGACGCCTATGAAGCGTTGATTGGCGCCATCTATCTGGATGCCGGTTTCGCTGCCGTACAATCCTTCGTAACCAGCCAGTTTGAGGAAAAGCTGAAACAGCCTGCAGTGCAGTTGTTTCGCAAGGACGCCAAAAGCCGTTTGCAGGAACTGATCCAGAAGCGCTATCACCAAGTGCCGCGCTATGCCGTAAAGAAAATCAGTGGCAAACCGCATCGTCAGCATTTCGAGGTGAGTTGCCGTATCGGCGTGCTGGAGCGTGAGTTTTATGGATCGGGTAGCAACCGCCGTGCTGCCGAACAGGAAGCGGCTTCAGCGGCTCTGGCCGAACTGCAGGAATCCGATGCCTGAATTTCGCAGCGGCTACGCGTCCATCATCGGCCGGCCCAATGTCGGCAAATCCACCCTGATCAACAAGCTGGTGGGTTTCAAGGTGGCAATTACCGTCGATCGCCCGCAAACCACGCGCAACCGTATTCTCGGCATCCGGGATCGAGCCGACGCGCAGATTGTCTATATCGACACGCCCGGTATTCACAAAACCGACAAACGCATATTCAACCGCATGATGAACCGCGCTGTCAGCGCCAGTCTGGAAGATGTTGATGTGGTGCTGTTTCTGATTGAGGCCAGAGGCTGGACCGAGCAGGACGCCATGGCGCTGGGCGTGCTGAAAAAACACAAGGTGCCGGCGATTCTGGTGATCAACAAGATCGACAGACTCAAAGACAAGGGCCGGCTGTTGCCGCTGATTGAAACAGTCGGCGCAAAGCATGATTTCATCGAAATCATTCCGGTTTCTGCCAAAACAGGCGACGGCGTCGACGCGCTGGAACAGCTGATTGTGCAGAAACTGCCCGCGGGCGAACCGATTTTTCCACCGGGCCAGATCACCAACCAGAGCGATATGTTTTTTGCCGCCGAACTGGTGCGGGAGCAGCTTTCCAGGCGGCTGTATCACGAACTGCCGCACAAAACTGCAGTGATGATCGAAGCCTGGGAAGATACGCCAGAATTGCTCAAGATCAATGCCGTGATCTGGGTGGAAAAGCCCGGTCAGAAAGCCATTATCATCGGCAACAAGGGTAAACACATCAAGCAGGTTGGCATGGCGGCGCGCAAGGAACTGGAAGCCACTTTTGGCAAGAAAGTCTACCTGGGCCTGTGGGTAAAAGTCCGCCCTGACTGGTCGGAAAACCCCAATAGCCTGAAAGATCTGGGCTATCTCGAATAAACAGCTGCCGTGCGCATCGAACGTCAACCCGCGTATCTATTGCATAAGCGCCAGTATCGGGAAAGCAGCCTGATCATCGAAGTTTTCACCGCTGAATATGGTAGGCTGAGCCTCATTGCCAAAGGCGCGCGCCGGCCGAAGTCGCCGTTCAAGGCGGCACTGCAGCTGTTCACGCCCATGCTGATCAATTATTCTGACCGCAACGAACTGGGCACGCTGACGGCGGCCGAGCAGGCGGCGGATCGCTACCCGCTGCGCGCAGACAGGCTCTATTGCGGCTATTATCTGAATGAGTTGCTGGTGCGGCTTCTTCATCGCCATGACGCCCATGAGCAGTTGTTCCGCTATTATTCACAGACGCTGAAACAGCTGGCGCGCGACACGCGTTCAGACAAGGCGCTGCGACTGTTTGAAAAGGCTTTCCTCAGCGAAACCGGTTATGGCCTTACTTTGCACCTGGACAGCAGCGGCCAGCCGGTGCAGGCGGATCAGAACTATCTGTTCAGCCCCGAATACGGCGCGCAGCGGCTGGACGCCGGCCATGTCAATTCGCAAATGGTCTATTCGGGCAAGACATTGCTGGCTCTGCATAAGGGCGAGTTCCCCGATGGGGATACATTAAAGCAGAGCAAGTTTCTGTTACGTTCAGTCATCGAACAACGGCTGGAGCACCGGCCGCTGAAAAGCCGCGAACTGTTTATCAAAATGCGCAGAACGCTGACCAGAGAGACTGACGAGCATGAATAAAGCAAAGCCCATCCGGCTGGGCGTGAATATCGACCACATCGCCACCCTGCGGCAGGCGCGCGGTACGCGTTTCCCGGACCCGGTGCAGGCAGCGCTGGACGCGCAGCAGGCCGGCGCCGACGGCATTACACTGCATTTGCGCGAAGACCGCCGTCATATCCAGGAACGTGACGTATTGCTGCTGAAGGATACCCTGCAGGTGCCGATGAACCTGGAAATGGCGGTGACGGACGACATGCTGGCTTTCGCCGAAAAGGTGCAACCGGATTTCTGCTGTCTGGTGCCGGAGAAACGCGAGGAACTGACCACCGAAGGCGGGCTGGATGTGGCAGGGCAGGTGAATCGCGTGACCGCGGCCTGCGCCCGGCTGGCGGCGACGGGGACCCAGGTTTCGTTGTTCATCGACGCTGATATCGAGCAGATTCAGGCGGCGCTGAAGGCTGGCGCTCCCTACATCGAAATTCATACCGGCCATTACGCCGATGCGCAAACGCGCGACGAAAAAAACACCGAGCTGGAACGTATACAGAGCGCGGTGGAACTGGCTTCCGGTCTGGGCCTGC
>JALXFQ010000362.1 GCA_027067235.1 Gammaproteobacteria bacterium | reverse complement strand
CTTGCCTGCGCCATTGGGTCCGATTATGGCGTGCGTCTCGCCTTCGCGCACATCCAGATTGATATCCGACAGGGCGTGCAGCCCGCCGAAATATTTATGGACATTGTCAACGTGAAGTACCGTATTGTTTTCCATCACCCCCTCCTATTCAGCCGCTTGCTGGTCAGGTTGTGGTGACTTGCTGTCTGGCGGTTTTCTGAAAATCCGGCCAATTCTGAAGATGCCTTCCATAAGACCGCCGGGCAGGAAGATGACGATAATCATGAACAAAAGCCCAAGTGTCAGCTCCCAGCCCTCGCCAACGAACATGCTGGTAACACTGACCGCAACATCGCGCAGGCTGTCAGGCAGGAAATCAAAGAATCTGGCGAGAACCTGATCGTTGATGGAAGAAAAGATATTTTCCGAATACTTGATGATCGCCGCCCCCAGAAACGGCCCGATCAGGGTGCCGGCCCCGCCCAGAATGGTCATCAGAACCACCTGGCCCGAGGCCGTCCATTCCATGCGCTCGGCCCCGGCCAGCGGGTCGGTGACCGCAAGCAGTGATCCGGCCAGCCCGGCATAGATGCCTGAAATGACAAACGCCGTCAGCAGATAGGGCCGGGTATTGATGCCGGTGTAATTCAGCCGGGTCTGATTCGACTTGATGGCTTTCAGCATCATGCCGAAATCAGAACGGGTAATGCGCATGGCGATGAAAAAGCAGATAATCAGCAGCACCGCGCAGAAATAAAACCCCGGATAGCCGCTCATTTTCAGGCCAAACAGGTTGGTAATCGGAATGCCGTGTTCGGTCACCCCGAACCAGCGGTCAATGATGCGCAAGTCCTCGTCCACCAGTTTGAGGACATGGTCCGGTGAAACATCGGCGGGAACCAGTTTGCGCACCTGCAGCCCGGTCTCCCCATTGGTCAGCGGCGTGAGCACCGAATAGGCCAGCTTGTAGGACATTTCAGCCAGCGCCAGTGTCAGGATGGAAAAATAGATGCCCGAACGGCGCAGGCTGACATAGCCGATGACCAGCGCCGCAAGCCCGGCTATGAGCATGGAAAACAATACCGCCGGAATGACATTCATGGTCAGCAGCTTGAACATCCACACGGCCGAATAGGACCCGATGCCAAGAAACGCCGCATGGCCGAAAGACAGATATCCCGTCAGGCCGAAAAGGATATTGAAGCCGATGGCGAAAATGCCGTAGATGGCAAATTTCTGCAACAGGTCGGGATAGGCCGCGCCGATTGGCGCAAGCGTTACCGGCGCCGTCAGGACCGCAGCTGCAAAGGCGAAAAACAGGATCCAGTCGCCATATGCCGATTTGCTGTTCATGCCCCTAGTCCTCCATCACGCCCTTGCGGCCCATGAGACCACGCGGCATTGTCAGCAGGATAACAACGGCAACCAGGTAGACAATGATCTGGTCAATGCCGGGAATGATGCTTTTGATTTCATTCATCGAGGCAAAGGACTGCAATATCCCAAGCAGGAAACCGGCAGCGACAGCCCCGCCCAGCGACCC
>JALXFQ010000361.1 GCA_027067235.1 Gammaproteobacteria bacterium | reverse complement strand
AGGTCCACCAGAAAGCGGCCAAAGGAAATATCTTTCAGCGGCTTGGCGAAAATCGGCTCGGAAATGGTGCGAATGGCGGCCTCGAATTCCTCGATGGGCGTATCCGGCGGCGTCCAGCCGGCGTGGATATGGGCGCGCGCCACGGCGCGGTAGTCGCGGTTGAAAAAAGCGATGAAATTCTCTGCCAGATACTGCTTGTCCGACTCGCCCAGCGTACCCATGATGCCGAAATCCACGGCGATGTACTGCCCCTCGTCGGAAACAAAAATGTTGCCCGGGTGCATGTCGGCGTGAAAATAGCTGTGGTAGAACGCCTGGGTGTAGAAAATCTCCACGCCGTGGTGGGCCAGGGTTTTCAGGTCGATGCCCTTTTTCACCAGCGTGTCGATCTGGTTCACCGGCGTGCCGTGGATGCGCTCCAGGACCATGACGTCGCGGTGGGTGAAATCCCAGTAGACGCGCGGCACATACAGTAGTGGCGAGCCTTCGAAGTTGGCGCGCAGCTTGCTGGCGTTGGCCGCCTCGCGCTGCAGGTCCAGCTCGTCCATGATGGTCTTGCGGTATTCCTCCACCACCTCTACCGGGTGCAGGCGCTTGCCCTCGGACCAGTATTTTTCCGCCAGCCGGGCGATCAGTTGCAGCAGGGCCACGTCGCGTTCGATGACCGGCGTGATGTCCGGGCGCAGCACTTTTACCGCCACTTCGGCGCCATCATGCAGGGTGGCGAAATGCACCTGCGCGACGGAGGCGGAGGCATGGGGAACCGGGTTGAATTCGGCAAAAATGTCGTGGATGGGCTGGCCGTACGCCGCTTCGACTATGTCCACGGCTTTTTCACCAGCGAACGGCGGCACCTGATCCTGTAATTTGCTCAGCTCTCTGGCGATGTCGTCGGGCAGCAGATCGGGCCGGGTGGAAAGCATCTGGCCGAATTTGACGAAAACCGGCCCCAGTTCTTCCATGGCCTCGCGGATGCGCACGCCGATGGGCTCGTCCCTGCGACCGGACGGCAACGCGCCCGCCAGCCATTTTGCCGGGCCGAACAGGTGCAGCTCCGCCACCATCTCGTTGAGGCCATGCTTGAGCAGCACGCGGGTGATGCGCAGCAGGTGACGGGTCTGGGCGAGCGGCATCAGGTTTTCAGTTGTTCAATGCGTGCCGCCAGCCGCTCCACGTCATCGCGCAAGCGGTCAACCCCGTCTACGAAACGTTCTACCTGTTCGTGGGTGGCCAGCAGTTCGGCTTCTTCCCGAAAATATTCGGCAGTATTCTGTTCTATGGTGCGGTGGGCAGATGCCAGCCAGTCCCTGATGCCGCGGGCCGCGCGGCCGATCTGGTGCGCCGCCACATCGCCAACAAAACGTGACAATTCTTCTTCCCAGTCCGGGTCCAGGTGTTCCATGACCGCTTTCAGTTTCTGCGCGATTTCCACATCGCCCTCGATGCGCACGCCCGCGTCGGAAAAACCCGCGCCATCACTTTTCAGTAACTTGATGAAACCGCTCATGTCGCCGCGCAGGGTCA
>JALXFQ010000360.1 GCA_027067235.1 Gammaproteobacteria bacterium | reverse complement strand
GTTCGTCCGCCGCTGCCGCCAGCAAGGAGCAGGCTTCCATCAGCCCCAGGGCGAAACTGTCATTGCCACCAGAAAGGCTGTTGGATGGCTGTTGCGAGCCGGTGGCGATATGCCAGTAACCGGATGGCGCATTATGCACCGAGTTGTGAAACAGGGTGGGGGAGACGAACGGCTGGTCGGCGGTAAGCGTGATGCAATTCTTCCGGGCAATCTGGATGTCGCCATGGCAGGAGCTGAACACCGAGGGCAGTTCCACCGCTGGCAAGCCGCCGCCAGCGACGGCTTCAGCGGCCACATGCAGCGCCAGGCGAATGGCGGCGCCGGCGCGCCGGCGCTCGTTTGGCGGCAGCAGGTCGGCCACGGCGCGGGGTGTTTCCCATAGCGCCGGCGCGGTTTCGCCGGTGAGGACGGATTGTGCTTTTTCCCAGCCATCCAGACCGGGGCCGAGTACGCCGATGCCGTTGATGAAAAAGCTATCCATCGGCCGCCTCCAGAACCAGACAGGCGT
Source organism: Gammaproteobacteria bacterium (assembly GCA_027067235.1). Lineage (GTDB taxonomy): Bacteria > Pseudomonadota > Gammaproteobacteria > QOAV01 > QOAV01 > QOAV01. The sequence continues at coordinate 4,019 of JALXFQ010000360.1, read as the reverse complement.
TGGAGCCGCCAAAGCCGAAGGAGTTGCTCAACACTGTGTTGATGGCTTGATTCAGGGGTTTTTCGAGTATGTTTGCGCCCACTTTGTTGTCTTTGTCCGCGAGGTTCAGATTGGCTGGCGCGAAGCTGTGTCTGATCGCCAGCGCCGACACCACCGCCTCGGTAATCCCCGCCGCGCCCAGGGTATGACCGGTCCAGCCCTTGGTGGAGCTGCCGGGAATATCCGTGCCGAAAACAGCGTCGACGGCGGCAGCCTCCATGGCGTCATTGGCTGGCGTGGCGGTGCCGTGCAGGTTGATATAGTCGATCCTGTCCGCCTGCAGGCTCGCCATGCGCAGAGCGGCGCGCATGGCCGCCGCCGCGCCACGGCCTTCTGGATGCGGGCTGGACATGTGGTAAGCGTCCGAGCTTTCGCCGTAGCCCGCCACGCGTATGCCGATGCCCGTGCTCTGCCCGGGTTTTTCCAGCAGCATGAAGCCGGCCGCCTCGCCGATGGAAATGCCGTCGCGGTCGGCGGCAAAGGGTTTGCAGGGCTGTTTCGATACCAGTTCAAGAGAATTGAAACCATATAATGTCGTCAGGCACAGGCTGTCGACGCCGCCCACCAGCGCGCAATCGACTACACCGGCCTGCAGCAGACGCACAGCCGAGGCGAACACTTTGACGCTGGAGGAGCAGGCGGTGGAAATAGTGTAAGCCGGGCCGCTCAATCCAAACCGCCTGCAGATAAACTCTGTGGTTGAATAAAGGGCGTGGGTGGTGGCGAACGGGAAATCGGCGGGCAGGGCGCCGGTTTCGCGGTTCCGTTCAGCGTGCGCCTGTTCGCAGGTGCCGATGCCGGAAGTGCTGGTGCCGATAATGGTGGCGATACGCTCCGCGCCATAGCGTTCGATGGCGGCATCAACGCTGCGGGAAAAACCGTCGAGGTCCAGACACATGGCGCTGAGGCGGTGGTTGCGGCAGTCATAGCGGGCCAGAGCACCGCCGATGGGGTGGTTTTCCACATCGGCTACCCGGCCGATCCAGGTGTCGAGATCGGCGCCAGCAAAATCGTTGGGGCGCAGGCCGCTGGCGCCGTCGCGCAGGGCGTCAAGCAGTGCCGCATTGCCGGCGCCGACAGCCGAAAGAGTGGTCATGGCGGTGATCACGGGCTTCATGTTTTGCTTCCTGGAAACAGCGCTGCGAAAATGAGGCTGAACAGCGCGCCGAAACTAACAGTTATGCCTATGGCGTGCAATGCGGGCGTGGCCGAAACAGCCAGTACGCCGAACACGACGATGGTGGTGGCGGCGGAAACCAGCAGGCTGAGCAGGGTATGGGCCTGGGCGTTGTCCTGGGCTGCGGCGTAATGAAAAAACAGCGAATAATCCAGCCCCAGACCGAAAATAAGCAGCAGCGAAACCAGGTGAAACAGATTCAGTGGCGCCCGGAACAGCTGAAAAAATACCAGCACCAGGGCGATAGCCGCCAGCGGCGCGGCGATCACGCGCAGGCCTTGTCTCAGCGAGCCGAAGCGAATGCTTACTATGGCCAGTATCACCAGGAAACCGGCACTGACTATTTTCACAGCGCGTCTGATCTCGGTGGCCAGCATGTGCCCGGCAGTGCTGCGCAGGGGAATATACCAGACCTTGTCACGGGCATTGGCGACGGCCGTCAGAGCGTCCGCATCAATGGGTGGCGTGAGGCTGATGAGACCGGCGGCAGAGCGGGATTGGTCGTTCGCCGCTGCCGGAGGCCGCGCCGCCTGCGCAGCGGGCGCCTGGCGTAACAGCAATGAGCCGATTTTTGGCGCCATGATACTGCCGGCCAGGTCGTCGACAGTGACTGGCGGCGCGGCGCGCGCTGTTTCCACGTCGCGCACAAAGGGCTCGAAGGCGTCTTTTTTGAACGGTGTTTGCGCCAGCGCCGAGGCCAGGTGCGTTTCCAGTTCGGCGCGCCCGGGCAGGGAAGCCAGCCGTGCGCTCTGACGGCTCGCGCTTGGCAGGTATTTCACTGCCATGTCATAGCCGCCCAGCTTGTTGTTCGCCACCAGCTCATCCAGTCGCGGCATGAGTTGTTGTTCTATTTCCAGCACCTCGTTTACGCTGGCGCCGGCAACGCCCAGCAACTGGCCGGAATCGGGCCGGCCGATGTCGTGCTGGAGCTGTTGCGCCTGCTTGCGTATGGCTTCGGGCAGTGGATTGAGGCTGCCGAAATCCAGGTCGAAGGGCGGCAGGCCGGCGACGGTCAGATACAGTACGCTGCCGCCGACCAGAACCAGACCGGCGCGGCCGGCTGCTGCGGAGCCTATGCCCCGGCGCAAGTCGAGCAGCCAGCGGGAGCGGGCAAACCTCAGGCTCGGTTTGTCGCGGTCGCCCAGCGGCATCAGCCAGCGCGTAACCAGGGCGGCGGTGAGCAGGCCGGCAATGCCGAACAGTCCCAGCTGTTTCAGCCCCGTGAGGCCGGTGAGAAACAGCGCGCCAAAAGCGATCAGGGTGGAGACCACGCCCAGCATCAGGGTGGGCCAGATGGAGGTTTTTTCGCCGCGGTGGGAAAAGGCATGAACCGGGTAGTCGATGGCGACGCCGATCAGGGTGACGCCAAAGGATATGGTAATGCCGTGGATGCTGCCGAAGATGAAACTGGTGGCGGCCAGGGCGACCATGACGCCGGCAACCAGCGGTATGCCCAGCAGCAGCACGTCGCGCGGCGAGCGAAAAACCAGCAGCAGAAACAGCAGCACCAATACGGAGCCCAGAGCCGACAGCTTGCGTGCGTCGCCCTGGACGATGCGGCGCGCTTCCGCCGCCAGTATGGGCGCGCCGCTGAGCGTCAGGGTCAGGCCGGGAGCGGCGTTCTGGAAGGCTTCGGTAATGAGCTTTTCGGCCGAGCGCGTGGTGGCGTATTCTGGTTTGGCGCTGGCCAGCTGGAAAATCAGCATGGCGGCGCCGCCGTCCGGTGAAATCCAGACACCGGCATCCGTGGGCCGGTCGGCGCCCGAGCCGAGGTTGGAAAGAATGCGCAGGTATTCGCCCGTGGGGTCGCGGGTCAGCCAGTTGCGGTTGAGCATGCCCACCGGCGAGCGCAATTCGGCCAGCCGCCGCTGTAGCGCCGCGGTCAGTCCCGGCGTGGCAAGGCGCTGCGTCAGACCCGGCCGCGCCAGTTGATAGCGGCGCTCGAACACTTTCGGGTCGTCTATCGACGACACTGACGGCCCGTTCAGCACATGGGCGAACAATGGCGAGCGGCGACCGGCGGCGGCCAGCGCGCGGCTGGCCTCCACTCGCTGGCTGGCATCGCCGCCGCGTATGGCGGCGATGATATGGTGATCCGACGCATTACGCTGCAGCAGGGCGAGAAACAGGTCCTGCTCCGGATTTTGCGGTGGCGGGAAAAACACGCGGATATCGTCCGATACCCGCAAATGCGTGAAATCATAGGTTAGCGCAAGCGCCAGCGAAATCAGCAGCATGACGCGAACAAGCAAGGATTTACCGGAAGCATTTTGCACGGGCGGAAGATAACACGACAACGGTTGAAAGTTTGAGCCAGATCAACAGAGCGGCGGATTTTTGTTCCCTTCGGCAGCGGTTCTGCTATAAGATGTTGACGCCACCTGCGGTGTGCGTGGTGCTTCAGAAAGCCCTTGGGCCTTAAAGCACACAACGGGAGCGGGTACGGATTGCCGGTGTGTAAACCTGCCTTGCGCAGGCAACCTAAGGCAGTCCCGAAGCGCCCACCTTGAACATTCTGGTTCAAGGCGATGGAGCATTGCACGGCACAGGCGGGTGGCGCTTTTTCCTTTCCCGATGCCGAGTGAATACACAACAGTCCATTCGCCATGACATGCGCCGGCTGCGTCGCGGTCTTGCGATGTCGCAGCAGCATAAATCCGCGCGTCAGTTGTGGAAACAGATCCGTCGCCTGCCAGAATTTCGCAGCGCGCGCTGCGTGGCATTTTACCTGCCCAATGATGGCGAGCTGGATTTGAGCGTTGCTCTGCAACATGCCCTGGCTCAGGGCAAGCAGTGTTTTCTG
>JALXFQ010000359.1 GCA_027067235.1 Gammaproteobacteria bacterium | reverse complement strand
GTCGGCACCTCGCCATAGGGATTGTATTCCGCCACATCTTCGAGATACTGGCCGTTATCGGTATAACGAACCTCGCATTCGACTTCTTTTTCGAAAAGCACTACCCGGGTACCGTGGCTGTAAATGCAATCGGTACCAGAGTAGAGCACCATGATCGGCTTCTTGTTAGCAGGTGAGGCCATAATTCCTTATCCTTATCAATCTGTTGGCATTTCCGCCAGACTTCCGGGAACGACCGGCCCGGCGACGGTAAAGCGGCAACGGCACAAACACCAAAGGGGCGCATAAACGCCCCTTCGTGTGAGAACCGCCGGTGTCCTCAATGCACGTCTTTCCAGTATTCCTTTTTCAGCAGGTAGGAAACGATGAACAGCACGATCAGAAACGCCAGTACCCAGGCGCCAATCTTGTAGCGCACCAGTTTTGCCGGCTCACCCATATAAACCATGAAATTCACCAGATCACGCATGTTCTTGTCATATTCTGCCGGATCCATGGTACCGGGCTTGACCAGCTTGAATCCCTCGACAATCTTGTTGCCGTGTTCATCCTGCTTGTATTCCACCTCCTGGGTGCCCTGCCATTCGTACAGTACGTGCGGCATGGCGACATTTTCGAACAGGGTATTGTTCCAGCCACTGGGCGCCTTGGGGTCGCGGTAGAACGAGCGCAAGTAGGTATAAATCCAGTCCGGACCACGCAGGCGCGCTTCCAGACTCAGATCGGGAGGCGCTGTGCCAAACCATTTTTTGGCGTCGTCGGAAGGCATCACTGCTTTCATGGGATCGCCCACCTTGTCGCCGGCAAACAGCATGTCTTTCTTGATAAGTTTGTCGGGAATGCCCAGATCCCTGCCCATGCGGTTGTAGCGCATGTAGGCGGCGCTGTGGCAGGACACGCAGTAGTTGACGAAAATACGCGCACCGTTTTGCAGCGACGCCTTGTCGCCCAGGTCGACATCCACTGTATCCAGAGCGGCGTGCCCGTGCCCCTCGGCCATGGCCATCACAGGCATGACCACCATCAGTAAAATAATCAGCTTTTTCATAATCAATGCCCCGTCACCCGGTCAGGAACCGGTTTGGTTTTGTCGATCTTGCTGTAGATCGGCATCAACAGGAAGAATCCGAAATACACTATCGTCGCAACTTGAGCAATCCTGGTCAGTATGGGCGTGGCCGGCTGTGTACCGAGCCAGCCCAGCAGCAGGAAATCCACAACAAAAATAGCCAGAGCCGCCTTGAAAAGAGGCCCCTTGTAGCGAATGGACTTCACCGGACTGCGGTCCAGCCAGGGCAGCAGGAACAGCATGACGATGGCGCCGAACATGGCGATGACACCCCAGATCTGGGTACCGGCAAAGCTCGGTACCGCGCGCAGGATGGCGTAATACGGCGTGAAGTACCATACCGGCGCGATATGCTCAGGCGTCTTGAACGGGTTGGCCGGTTCAAAATTCGGTGTCTCCAGGAAGTAACCGCCGCCTTCCGGCCAGAAGAAAATGAATGCCGCGAAGATAATCAGGAAAC
>JALXFQ010000358.1 GCA_027067235.1 Gammaproteobacteria bacterium | reverse complement strand
GGTAGAGCCGCCGCTGAGGCTGAAGGCGCGGTTGTCGCCGCCCTGCAACGCCGCCACGCAGGCCGCAGCGATATCGTCAGCATGCACAGGTTGACGCAGCCCGTTGCCCTTGCCGGGCATGACAAAGATACCCCAGCTTTCAATAATGCGGGCAATGGCGCTGATATTCTGGTCCTGTCCCGCGCCGTAAATCAGGGTAGGGCGAAAAATCACCCAGGGCACGTTGCTGCGCTCGCAGGCGCTGCGCAGACAATCCTCACCGCTGGCCAGCAGCCGCGTAACAGCCCGTTCTTCGGCCGTGACCGAACCAGTTTTGGTGAACAGGCTGGTGGAACTGATGGCAATGACCCGCTCCAGCCCCGCAGCCAGAGCCCTGTCGAGGAATTCCTGCAGCAACCATACCGGCGCCAGGTGAATCAGCGCCGCGGGAGCGTTCAGGTCCGGCCACTGGCCGGCCTGCAGATCAGCCTGCAGCCACTGAACACCGTCTGCGTCCTGGCGCTGGTGACGACTGATGGCGATCGTCGCGAATCCCGCCACCCGCAGCCTTGGCAACAGAAACTGGCCGATGGCGCTGCTGGCGCCGGTAATCACCACTTTCATGTTCAGCGCCGGCCGAAGATGGTTTGCAGCGCCTTCAGGGAAAATCGCCCCCAGATGCCTGCCCGCGTCGCCACGCGCACCGGCCAGGCATACACATGGCGGTAGTGCTTGTCGAAAAACAGCCTCATGCCGCGGTGCAAGTGCCATTGTACGAACAATGGCCGGCGGCGGCTGCAGGAGCCCTGATAATGCGTGATCGCAACCTGCGGAACGAACAGGATCGGATAGCCTTTTTTGCTGAACCGGGCGCACCAGTCCAGGTCTTCGCAATGCAGAAAATAGTCCTCGTCCATGAGGCCGACCTGTTCCATGGCTGCGCGCCTCACCAGCATGAAGGAGCCGGAAATGGCCGGCACTTCGACGACGCTGTCGGGCAACGGCTCATCATTCAGGTTGAACGGCTTGATGCCGAAAGGTTTGCGAATAAATCCCGGCAGGCTGTTGCCCGGGGTCGGCAGATTGCGGCGGCCGCCACGCTGTTCGCTGCCATCGGGATTGAGTATGCGACAGCCGGCCATGCCGGCATCAGGGCGCGCTTCCATGACCGCCAGCATCTGTTCCAGCGTGTAGCTTTCCAGCAGACAGTCCGGATTGAGAAAAAGCAGCAACCCGGCCGAAGCTTGCGCCACGGCAAGATTGTTGGCCCGGGCAAAGCCCAGGTTTTCCCTGTTGTGAAGTATGCTCAGATTGGCGGGCGAACCGCAGCGATAGCGCAACAGCGGCAGGCTCTCGTCGCTGGAACCATTGTCCGAGACGATGACTTCCAGCGACACGCCGGACTGCAGCACCGATTGCACGCAGCGACCCAGCAGCGGCCCGGCGTTGTAATTGACGATAATGACGGAGACGACGGGTTCGTTCATGTCGCAAGCTTACCCGAAACGCCGCGCAGGCCGTGTTTCAGCCCAAGCCACATCATTTTCAGATG
>JALXFQ010000357.1 GCA_027067235.1 Gammaproteobacteria bacterium | reverse complement strand
TCCCCCTCCATGGCCTTTTTTCCCACCTGACCGGCAGTCGGAACGAACACTCCTGTTGTTGCGATTTTTTTACTCTGTTGCACTTGGCCGGAAAGCTGTGTGGCGGAATTCGCTGACGGACGATATTTGGAATAGTCAAGTTTCAGATCCTTACCCCATATCAGCTTGATGAATGGGACGCGCCCCGAACCATTGGTGTAAAGCGCGTAATGGATCGGGTTCTTGCGATAGTAGTCCTGGTGATAATCCTCGGCCTTGTAGAAGTTCTTATAGGGCTTGATAGGAATTACAACCGGTTTGCCAAATCGCGCGGATTTATCGAGAGCTGCCTTGGAGCGCTCTGCAATCTCGCGCTGTTTCTCGGTATGATAGAAAATTACGGGGCGATAGGGAGCCCCTCGGTCGGAAAACTGTCCGCCCAGATCGGTGGGATCCATACTCCGCCAGAATGCCTGCAGAATTCCTTCATAGGAGATGACAGACGGATCGTAATAAACCTGTACGGTTTCTACATGGCCGGTCTGCTTGCCACCAACCTGATAATAGGTGGGATTGGGAACGTGTCCCCCGGCATAACCGGAAATTGCGCTGACGACGCCGGGTACTTTCTCCATCGCCGATTCAACACACCAGAAACACCCGCCGGCCAGAGTAGCGACAGCCAACGTTCTGGTTTTGCCGTCGACAGAGATCTGCACCCGGTCACCATGAATGTTTGAGGCCTGTGCATAGGCGGTTTTGTTGGCATCCAGTTTTACGGATAGTCTGGGATACATCCAGAAACCGACCCCGGCGATGGCAGCAATCAGCGCCAGTAATTTGAAATTCTTCATTGGTATTAGCCCACGGCTTTGTTGATATTGAAACAGCGTTCAGAAGAGCAGCAGTCAAGCTCTCTATGGTACTGATATAGCCCGTTCAATTGATTTTTGCGTCACGCAATTCTAACAAAATAATAACTTTGCAGGGCGAGCGGTCAAGCATCATGGGTTCTGGCCATGCGCCAACGCCGTATGTTCCCGCTTAATCCGCGCCTTAACAACTGACATTGCTGTGATTGACGCCGGCGTTTACTGCGCCAGAAGGGCATTCAACCGCTGATCGATCCTGGTATTGCCATCCAGTTGTTGTGCCCGCAGATACCATTTGCGCGCCAGACTGGCGTTGCCCACCAGACCGATCGCTCCCAACTGCGCCAGGTGATTGGGATCATACGTCTCGGCCAGCGCAAAAGCTGCAACAGCGCTACCACTGCGCGCCGCGCGTTCGAACAAAAGCCGGGCAAGCGCAATATCACCAATAGCTATCCGCTGTCGGCCCCGTTTAACGAGACTGAGCGCTTCGGCACGCGACATGGCCGAAGGTTTTTCAACCGGGGGAGGCACCGGTTGCACAGGTTGAACGACTGGCGCGGTGAGTTTCTCCCGGGAGGCGACAGAGGCGGGTTCGGACTGCACGACGATTGTATCGGAAGGCTGCGCAGGTTGCCTTGCAGGTGGTGGCAGCTTTCTGACTTTGTCAGATTGTGCAGAC
>JALXFQ010000356.1 GCA_027067235.1 Gammaproteobacteria bacterium | reverse complement strand
TGCGGTAGCTGACATTCAGTTTCAACTGCGGAGAAAGCGCGTGATCCACGGGAGCCGCCACCTCCACCGATCCTTCACCTTCGATGTCCTCATTTTGCACATGCGCCTGTTGTGCCGCGACCAGCCATACATCGGCATCCTTGCGCCAGCGGATGTTGGCGCTGGCCTGGTCAAGCATGACAGGCTGACTGAACAGACGGGGGTATTCCAGCGTTGCGTTGTTGCAGTCGAGACTGAAACTGCCCGCCAACCGGGTCAGGCTCAAACGGCCGGAAACGCCGGCCACGCCGGGGATTTTCCCGTATGGTCGACTGTGAAATCCGTCAACATCCGTGCCCAGTATAAACAGCTCCGGCTTGTCCAGACCCTGCGGCAGCCGCAGTTCCAGCTTGCTGAAACGACCCTGCGGCCGGATGGCAATGAGTTTTTCCAGCGCCGCCGGTTTGTTCCTGTTCTGGTACAGCGCATCCAGAAAGGGACTGATGCTTTTGATGGTCAGCTGGCCCAGTGACAGCCGTATTTCCCCCTGCTGGCGCAACAGGCGCAGATCACCGCCCAGATGGACCTGCGGCTGCTGCAGCAACAGATCAAGCCCCCGCGACACCAGCTCCCAGTCGTTCTCGGCCACGCGTCCGCCCCACTGGAAACGATTGCTGAAATCCGCCAGGCGGATACTGTTGCGGTCAGCATCCAGACCAACGCCGACCCGTGCACCATCAATGTCGGCGCTGCCAGTAACGATGCCACCCTTTTCCCAGCCGCTACGGGCCTTTATGCTCACCCGCCCCTGCAGGCGCGCCGGTATCGCGCTGGCGAGTATGGGAGGAATGGCGCCGAGATTCAGGCTGTCAACCTGCGCTTCAATATCGCCATCCCAGGCCTGCGGACCGGCCAGCACATCGCCGGAGATGCTTGCGTGGATTTCCATGTGCGGGGTCAATTCGCCGACATCCGCTTTCAGAGACAGGCTGTGCACACCGCGTTCGCGCACAAAGGCAATATCCGCCTGCTGCAATACCAGCTCTGGCGCATCGGGGTATTGCATATCGCGCCAGATCACATGGGCATTATGCAATTCCACCCGCTGCTGATCGAGCAATCTGGCCAGGGTACGTTTCAGGTCGCCGCCTTGTTTGCGTGCGCCAACGCCCACGCCGCCAACGACGAATCGCCCGTCCGGCAAACGCTGGACGATCAGACTGGGCGATTCAACCACCAGTCGTTTGACCCTGGGTTTGCCCCGCAGCAGGGCCAGCAAATCAATATCGGCGTCGACAGCGGCGAGCATCAGGGAAGGCTGCGCCTGATCCTGCTCGCGCAGAACCACGTTTTTTGCGGTAAAACTGGGCGTCAGGCCGTGAAAGCGGGTTTCCAGCTGACCGATGCTGACGTTCTGATCTGTCAGGTCGCAAAGATAGGATTCCAGCTGCGCCTTGTAGCGGTCCGCGCCCGGAAACCAGACCCGCGCAGCGACCACCAGCAGACTTGCCAGCAACAGCAGAAACAGCAACAGATACAGGCTCCTGCGGCAAG
>JALXFQ010000355.1 GCA_027067235.1 Gammaproteobacteria bacterium | reverse complement strand
GTCCGGCGGTGGCCAGCGGCTGTCCGGTCATCATAAAACCGGCGGAGGACACGCCCGCATCCTGCTTTGAATTTGTCGAGATTCTGCGCGAGGCCGGACTGCCGGAGCTATGGTGTCAGCCGGTGGTGGTTAACGATCTGGCGCTGGCGGAAAAACTGGTGACCGACCCGCGTATCGCCTTTTTCGGCTTCATCGGCAGCGCCCGGGTGGGCTGGCGTCTTAAATCAAAACTGGCGCCGGGGACGCGCTGCGCGCTGGAACACGGCGGCATCGCCCCGGTGATTGTCGCCGAAGACGCCGACCTTGACGCCATGCTGCCGCTGCTGGCCAAGGGCGGCCTGTATCACGCCGGACAGGTTTGCGTCTCGGTGCAACGGGTTTATGCCCAGCGCGCCATTGTCGAGCGCGTTGCCGATGGCCTGGCCGAACTCGCCCGGGCGCAGAAAACCGGCGACCCGGCGCAGCACGACACTGACATTGGCCCGCTGATCCGCCCTGCCGAAGTGGATCGGGTAGAACAATGGGTGAACGCAGCGGTAAACGATGGCGCTACGCTGTTATGTGGCGGCAAGCGCCTGTCCGATACGCTGTACATGCCGACGATTCTGCTCAACCCGCCGGATGACGCCATTGTCAGCCGCAGGGAAATTTTCGGCCCGGTGATCTGCGTGTATGAATACGAACAGTTGGACGACGCCATCCGCTGCGCCAATGACACGCCGTTTTCGTTTCAGGCCTCGGTGATGACGCAAGACATCGACACCGCCATGCATGTGAGCGAACGGCTCAACGGCTCGGCCATCATGGTCAATGACCACACCGCTTTCCGGGTGGACTGGATGCCGTTCGCCGGCTTGAAGCAATCAGGCTATGGCGTCGGCGGGATACCCTACACCTACCGCGACATGCATACGGAAAAGCTGGTGGTGATCAAATCGCCGGGGCTGTAGCCTTTTCCGCAGACCGGATTTTCAGCTTGAATCCGGCTTGTCTGAGCCGGTTTTTTTCCATCGCAAGATCGGCGTCGGTGAGCGGGTGCTGCTGCAGCCAGCCGGCGGGGAAACGCAGCTTCAGAATCCTGCCCTTGCGGCTCAATCGAGGCAGCGGGTTGTCGTCATCGGTGCGGTCCCGGTGTAACAGAATGGCCAGCCGCAGCAGGATCACCAACAGCTTGACTTCATCCCTGAGAAACTCCGGAATCAGCTCGAAGCGCTGCGCGCCCAGCTTTTTTCGTTGCGCGCCCACCAGAGTCGCCAGTATGCGCTGCTCACGGCGAGAGAAGCCGGGCATATCCATATTTTCCAGCAAATAGGCCCCATGGCGATGATAGCCCGAATGGGAAATGAAAAAACCGATTTCATGCAGACGCGCCGCCCAGTTCAACAGCATTTCGGCGTCTGCATTCTGGGTAAAATCATCGGCCACCTGTTGATACAGGCCCTGCGCCATGGCGGCCACGCGGTCGGCCTGTTTGTCGCGTATGCCAAAACGCTGCTGCAGGTTGCGCACGGTGGTTTCGTGGATATCTTCGTGCTCCAGGCGCCCCGCCAGCTCGTACAGCAGACCTTCGCGCAGCGAACCGTCCGACACCAGCATGCGATCAATGCCCAGGGTCTTGAACAGGGCCAGCAGAATGACCATACCGCCGGCAAATACCGGCTTGCGTTCATCCACCAGACCGGGAAGTTTCAGCGCCTGCTCCGTACCGGCTTTCAGAATCCGATCGCGGATGCCTTCCAGCCCTTCGCGGGTAATGCCAAACTGGCAATAACCCAGCTCCTGGATCACCGCCGCAGCGGCGCGGATGGAACCGGACGAACCCACCGCCATGTCCCAGTTGGTTTTATCGTATTCGTCCTGAAACGGTTTGATTTCCAGACGCGCCGCCAGCTCGGCTTTTTGCCAGCGTTTTTTGCTGTATTTGCCGTCGGCAAAAAAACGCTGGCTCATGCTGACGCAGCCCATCTCCATGCTTTCCTTGCGCACCGGGCTGAATTTTTCACCGATGATGGCTTCGGTGGAACCGCCGCCGATATCCACCACCAGGCGCCGTCCGCCCGGCTCCGCCAGCGAATGGGCCACGCCAAGATAGATCAGACGCGCTTCTTCCTGCCCGGCAATGATGGATACCGGATGACCCAGCGCCCGCTCGGCTTCGCGCAGAAAGGCGTCGGACTGGCGCATGTTGCGCAAAGTGTTGGTGCCTACGGCGCGCACGCCGCCGCGCGGGATGGCCGAAACCCGCTGGCCAAACCGGCTCAGGCAGTCGATGGCGCGTTGCCAGACTTCGGGGTCGAGGTTGCCGTCTTCGTCGAGGCCGCCACGCAGCCGCACCATTTCCTTGATACGGTCCAGCACCTGGATGCGGCCTTCATCAAGGCGCGCAACGATCATGTGGAAAGAGTTGGAGCCGAGGTCGATGGCGGCGACGACTTCGGGCAGGGCCGATTCATCCATGCGGCAAGAAATCGAGACTAGGTTGATTTTTGATCCGTCTTCCCGCTATGGTCATGCTCGCTGGCTTCGCTGTTGACCGCAGCGGTGGCCTGCTTGCGCAGGCGTGCGACTTTCTCCTGCGCCAGCTTCTCGGCTTTCTTTTTCTTGATGGCTTTTTTGGCCGCTTTTTTGGCGCATTTTTTCAGATATTTGTTGCTGATGGCTTCGTAGCGCTGGGCTTTTTCACTGACAGCCTGTTCCATCCTTGAAGCCTGCCTGGCCGAGCGTTTGGCTTTTTTGGCCGCTTTTTTTGCTTTTTTGGCCGCTTTCCTGGCCTGCTTCAGCGCGGCTGAGAGGTTATCGTCAAGGCTGCTCATGCACAGACTTCATCCAGGCTGAGATTCTCTGCGACAATTTCGGCGCTGACCACGATATTGGGGTCGGGCGCGCAAGCCACCACCTTGTCCTTGTTGGGGTAATCCAGGTTGTACAGAAAATGGCGCATACAGTTGATGCGTGCACGTTTCTTGTCATCGGACTTGATTACCGTCCACGGCGCGTCGGCGGTGTTGGTATGGAAAAACATGGCTTCCTTGGCGCGGGTATAGTCATCCCATTTGTCCAGCGACTGCACATCAATGGGACTGAGTTTCCATTGTTTCAGCGGATCATGCTTGCGCGAATGGAAACGCCGCAACTGTTCCTGCCGGGAGACGGAAAACCAGTATTTGTTGAAAATGATGTCATCATTGACCAGCATGCGCTCCAGCTCCGGCACCTGACGCAGAAACTCCAGATACTGCTTGGGCGTACAGAACCCCATGACCCGTTCCACGCCGGCGCGGTTGTACCAGGACCGGTCGAAAAACACCATCTCGCCGCCGGCCGGGAGATGCGGAATATAGCGCTGGAAATACCATTGCGTGGTTTCTTTCTCTGTCGGCTTTTCCAGGGCCACTACATGCGCGGCGCGTGGATTGAGGTGTTCCATGAAACGCTTGATGGTACCGCCCTTGCCGGCCGCGTCGCGACCTTCAAACAGGCCCAGTATGCGGCGGCCGGATTCCTTTACCCAGGCCTGCACCTTGAGCAGTTCGGTCTGCAACTGGTGCTTGTGCTCTTCATATTCGCGCAGCGGCATTTTTTCCGCATAGGGATACTCGCCGCGCTCGTGGGTGATTTTCAGCAAGGCTTTGTGACTGGGCGCCTCGGGAAGCTCCATGAACAGGGAAGGGTTGTCCATGTATCGCTGGAAGTTTTTCTTGAAGTCGGCAGAAATCCTCGCCATGTGGGCGGCTTTCTCGCGCCGTCTCTTTTCCTTGTCCTGCGCTACCTTGTCATCCATCGGCTCTCTCCAGATATACGGCGGGCGATTTCTATATTCTGTCTGAAAATATCAGCAACCGCATTGAGGTATATCATATGCCAGCATTGACCCGGCGGCAAATCGGCTGATCCGCGCTTTTTCCCGTAAATTTCCCTGTCAGCCGCCCCCGGCGTGGTCTTGTTGCCGATTGGAGCGATGTTTGCGCCTGCGTTCCTGCTCGCTTTCCTCCCCGGCCGGGAGCCGCCGCTCCGCCCCCGAGGTCAGCGCCGTACACTGGGGAACGCCGCTGTCGCGTTCACCGGTTTCGGTGATTACGGGCAGTTGCTCCAGCAATGTGACCAGCTCGGGCGTGCTGTCTGGTACTTCCAGTATGTCGCCCGGAGTTGCGCCCGTGCGTGGAGGTAATTTGCCATCCGGCGTACGCCCGTCATCTCCCGGAACCGGTTCGCCGCCTGCGGTGGTCACGGGCCTCTGCGGATTGGTGGGCACAACGGGAATCACGGGGCGTCCCGGATCAGTGGGTTGCGGCGTTGTGGCTCTTCCCTGAATATCCACGGTGTAGTCCGCCGGATTGTAGTTTTCCTTGACTGACAGGCCGGCAGCCACCGCCCCCGGATTGAACGCATTGAAATTGCCACTGTTAGCCCTGGCGCTTACCAGCCGGTAACTGTCGCCGCTGGCCGGCGCGTAACCGTTGATGAAAGTCAGATTGATCGCACCATTGAGGGCAGCATCGCCACCCACCTTGATCTGGTCATATTGGCCCGCGCCGGCCAGCGGCGACAG
>JALXFQ010000354.1 GCA_027067235.1 Gammaproteobacteria bacterium | reverse complement strand
GGATGGGAAAGTCCTTGCGGATTTCGTGAACCCGGTCGGCCAGTGCCGGCTTGACTGCTTTTTCCGGAATACCCATGCTCATATCCTCTTTTTCGCGAAGTCCAGCAGGCGCTGGATGGGAACCACCGCGCGTCGGCGTATGGCTTCGTCGATATGAATTTCGTTTCTGCCCGTGCGCAACACCTCGGCCAGATTACGCAGGCCGTTCATGCCCATCCACGGGCAGCGCTCGCAGGATTCGCAGGTGGCGCCTTCGCCCCGTTGCGGCGCTTCCAGAAAAGTCTTGTTCGGCGCCAGCTGGCGCATCTTGTAGAAAATGCCCGGCTCGGTAGCAACAATGAAGGTGTCGGCATCCAGCTCTCTGGCCGCATTGATGATGGCCGTGGTGGAACCCACCACATCCGCCATTTCCACCATTTCCGCCGGCGATTCCGGATGCACAAGCACTTTGGCGTCGGGGTACTTTTCTTTCAGCTCGCGCAAGGCTTCCGCCTGAAAACGCTCGTGCACAATGCAGGAACCGGGCCACAACAGCATTTCCACGCCGGTCTCGCGCTGGATGTAGGAACCCAGATGACGGTCCGGCGCCCACAGAATCTTTTTGCCGCGCGCAGCCAGATGACGCACGATGTCCAGCGCAATACCGGAGGTCACCACCCAGTCGGACTCGGCCTTCACCGCCGCGCTGGTATTGGCGTACACCACCGCCACATGGTCGGGGTTGGCTTCGCGGAACTGCCTGAAGGTGTCCACCGGGCAATTCAGATCCAGAGAGCATTCAGCACCCAGATCGGGCATCAGCACGCGCTTTTCCGGATTGAGTATCTTCGCCGTCTCGCCCATGAAGCGCACACCGGCGACGATGAGAGTCCTGGCGGGATGTTCGTTGCCGAATTTCGCCATATCCAGCGAATCCGACACATAGCCGCCGGTTTCCTCGGCCAGCTCCTGCAAATCATCGGAAGTATAGTAATGGGCCACCAGCACCGCGTCCTGCTCTTTCAGCAGACGTTTGATTTCCTCGCGCAAGGCCTCGCGTTCGCCCGGCTCGTACGGCTCCTTCTGGTTCAATGCCAGATTGTAGGCGTTCAGTATTTCCTCGTCGGAAACCTGCGGTATCTTGATATCCAGTTGACCCATTCGGCTGATCCTATACCAGTTTTTTCAGCTCTTCGCCGCCCGGCATGCGGTCCAGAATCGCCATACTCATGCGATCGCGCAACGGCTCCAGCTTGATGCGGTTAACCACCTCGTTGGCGAAGGCGTAGGTCAGCATGCTGCGCGCCTGGGCTTCATCCAGCCCACGTGAACGCAGGTAGAAGACATGCAGTGGATCGAGCTGGCCGATGGTGGCGCCATGGCTGCATTTCACGTCGTCGTTGAAGATTTCCAGCTGCGGCTTGGTGTCTATCTCGGCCTGCTTCGACAGCAGCAGATTCTTGTTGGACTGGTCGGCGTTGGTCTGCACCGCACCTTCGCGCACCAGCACCTTGCCGTTGAATACGCCCCGCCCCGCGCCGTCCAGCACGCCGCGATAGACTTCTTCCGACGTGCAATGCGGCGCTGCGTGGTCGATAAAGGTGTGGTAATCCATGTGCTGGCGCTTGTGCGGCAGATACAGTCCGTTCAACGTCGCATGCGCGCCCGGCTCATTCAGCGCCACATTGATGTCCGTGCGCATCAGCCGCCCGCCCATGGCGATGGCGCTTTGCTCAAAATGCCCGTCTTTGGCCACTGTCGCCGCCACGGTAGACACATGATACGCCTTTTCGCTCTCGCGCTGGGCTATGTTGTGATACAGGCGCGCGCCCCCGGCCACCACCGCTTCGGTAATGGCGTTGGTAAAGTTCTCGGGTTCGCCGCCGATGTAACCGTAAGTTTCCACCACCTGGGCCTGGGCGCCACGTTCCAGCACCACAAGATTACGCGTATTGGTGAACACCGGATCGCTCTGATGCGTGGCTATAAATACCAGTTGCACGGGCTTGTCGAGGGCCACGTCTTGCGCTACATGCAGATACGCGCCGTCGCTGGAAAACGCCGTATTCAGCGCCATGAAACCGTTACGGTTTTCGGCCACCTTGCCCAGATGCGGCCTCAGTTCGTCAGCGCTGTCGGCAATCTGCGCCGCCAGACTGACCAGCTTTACGCCTTCGGGCAATGTATGTCTGGTGGACAACTGCGGTTGAAACCAGCCATTGACGAACACCAGCACATGGCTGTTCTTGCGCTCGAACACATAGTCGTTCAGGTCTTCCGGGTCCAGCCCCACACAGGTCTTGCCGGACCAGCCCCAGGCCTTTTTCTCGATCGGGTTGACGCGGGTATATTTCCAGTCCTCGTTACGCGCCGTAGGGAAACCTTTTTCCTCGAAGTCCGCCAGAGCCTGTTCACGCTCCGCTTTCAGCCAGTCAATATCCTTCCCCACCATTTCGGCGTCGGAAAAGACCCGGCGATAATGTTCCACCGTGCTCATCATGCCGCCTCGTCTTCGCCCAGCAACCAGCCGTAGCCTTTTTCTTCCAACTCCAGCGCCAGCGATTTGTCGCCGGACTTGATGATCTGGCCCGCGGACAGCACATGCACAAAATCCGGTACGATATAATCCAGCAGACGCTGATAGTGCGTTACCATGATCACCGAGCGCTCCGGCGAGCGCAGCTTGTTGACGCCCTCGGCAACGATGCGCAGCGCGTCGATATCAAGCCCGGAATCGGTCTCGTCGAGGATAGCCAGAGTCGGCTCCAGCACAGCCATTTGCAGTATTTCATTGCGCTTTTTCTCACCACCGGAAAAACCCTCGTTGACGCCGCGGTTCATGAACTTGTCGTCCATTTCCACGATTTTCATGCGGTCGCGCACCAGCGTGAGAAAATCCATGGCGTCGATTTCGGGCTTGCCTTCATGCTTCAGCTTGGCGTTGAGCGCCGCCTTGAGGAAATAGCTGTTGTTGACGCCGGGAATTTCCACCGGATACTGAAAAGCCATGAAGATGCCTTCGCGGGCGCGCTCCTCCGGTTCCAGCTCCAGCAGGTTCCTGCCCTTGTAGATGACCTCGCCTTCGGTCACTTCGTAACCTTCACGGCCGGCCAGCACATTGGACAAGGTGGATTTGCCCGAGCCATTGGGTCCCATGATGGCGTGTATCTCGCCATAGTTCACCGTCAAATCAATGCCCTTGAGTATTTCCTTGCCATCGATTTGCGCGTGCAGATTCTTGATTTCCAGTAACTTTTCCATTCTTTTACACCTTACAAAATATTCGTTTCAGATCCCGCTCGAAAAAACCGGACCTTTCGTTAAAGAGCATCGGAGCGCTAACCAACCGCGTTTTCCAGACTGACACCCAGCAGTTTCTGCGCTTCCACGGCGAATTCCATGGGCAACTCGCGAATAACCTCCTTGGCGAAACCGTTGACGATCATGGACACGGCGTCTTCCACATCCAGCCCGCGCTGCTGACAGTAAAACAGCTGGTCTTCGGATATCTTCGACGTGGACGCTTCATGCTCCACCTGCGCCGTGGGGTTCTTCGCCTCGATATAGGGGAAGGTATGCGCGCCGCACTGGTCGCCCAGCAGCATGGAATCACACTGACTGTAGTTGCGCGCCCCGTCTGCGCTGGCGGCCACTTTCACCAGACCACGATAGGACTGCTGACCGTGACCGGCGGATATGCCCTTGGAGATAATGGTGCTGGAGGTGTTCTTGCCCAGATGAATCATCTTGGTGCCGGTATCGGCCTGTTGATACATGTTGGTCAGCGCCACCGAATAAAACTCGCCCACGGAATTGTCGCCGCGCAGTACGCAGCTGGGGTATTTCCAGGTAATGGCCGAACCGGTTTCCACCTGGGTCCATGAGACTTTGGCGTTGTCGCCGCGGCAATCAGCGCGCTTGGTGACGAAATTGTAGATACCCCCAACGCCATTTTCATCGCCGGGGTACCAGTTCTGCACCGTGGAATATTTGATCTGCGCATCTTTCTGCGCCACCAGCTCCACCACCGCCGCGTGCAACTGGTTTTCATCACGCATGGGCGCGGTGCAACCTTCCAGATACGAGACATAGGCCTCCTCATCGGCAATGATGAGGGTGCGTTCAAACTGGCCGGTGTTGGACGCGTTGATGCGGAAATAGGTGGACAACTCCATGGGGCAACGCACGCCCTTGGGGATGTACACAAACGAGCCATCGGAGAAAACCGCCGAGTTAAGCGCGGCGAAAAAATTGTCGCCCGTTGGCACCACGGAGCCGAGATATTCGCGCACCAGATCGGGGTGCTCTTTCACCGCCTCGGAAAACGAGCAGAAAATCACGCCTTCCTTCGCCAGCTTGTCCTTGAAAGTCGTGGCCACGGAAACCGAGTCGAATACCGCATCCACCGCGATACCGGCCAGCGCTGCGCGCTCCGCCAGTGGAATACCCAGCTTTTCATAGGTTTCCAGCAGCTTCGGGTCCACCTCATCGAGGCTTTTCGGGCCGTCATCCTTCGATTTGGGCGAGGCCCAGTAAGAGATGGACTGGTAATCAATGGGGTCGATATTCAGCCTGGCCC
>JALXFQ010000353.1 GCA_027067235.1 Gammaproteobacteria bacterium | reverse complement strand
AAAGTGGTGCAGCAGGCGCAGCGCGTACTGGAAGAAGCGCAGAACCTGAAGACCATTGTATCCAGCGCCGGCGATCCGCTGAAAGGTCCGCTGCGGGTGGGCGTGATCTACACCATCGGGCCTTATCTGTTGCCCAGCCTGATCCCGATTCTTAACGACCTGGCGCCGGAGATGACGTTGCTGGTGGAAGAGGGCTATACCGCACAACTGCGCAAGAAGCTTAAAAACGGCGAGCTCGATGCCATTATCATTTCGCTGCCGTTCGAGGAATCCGGGGTTGTCACCGCGCCGGTTTTCGAAGAGCCGTTTATCGTGCTGATACCGGGTTCTCATCCGTGGATAGAAAAGCCGGTTATCGCTGCGCAAGACCTGCCGCAGGAAACCGTGTTGCTGCTGGGGCAGGGCCACTGTTTCCGCGACCAGGTGCTGGAAGTTTGCCCCGAATGCGCGGGCGCTACCGCCGACGGCAGTCTGCAGGCCGCGCTGGAAGGTTCCTCGCTGGAAACCATCCGCCACATGGTGGCCAGCGGCGTCGGTGTAACGGTACTGCCCTGTACCGCTGCCGGCGCTGACCTCTATCCCAGCCGCATGGTGCAGATCAAGCGCTTCGAAGGTGCCCCGCCCAGCCGCGTGGCGGCCCTGGCCTGGCGCAAGAGTTTTGTGCGCATGCCGGCGATCAAGGTGTTGCACAAGGCCATAAACCAGTGTCCGCTGACCTGCGTAAACATGATTGAAGCGGGGTCGCGAGGCACGGCTGCTGCCAGCGCCTGAAGTCTGGCGATGGGGACAGGTCTTGCGCCCGCTGCCGGCGCTGTATAGACTCAGGCCATGGCCAGACCACCCAGAATTGAATATAACGACGCGCTGTATCACGTAAGCTCACGGGCGGTGTCCGGGCTGCGTCTGTATCATGATGACGAGGATCGCCAGGATCTGCTCGAGGTACTGGGCCGGACTGCCGGACGTTTTGGCTGGAAAGTTCATGCATGGCGCCAGATGAACGACCACTATGCCTTGCTGGTGGAGACGCCGAAGCCCAGTCTGTCGAAAGGCATGCGTCAGATAAACGGCATATATACGCAGCATTACAACCAGCGCCACGGGCATGATGGCCCGGTGTTTCAGGGTCGCTTCAAGGCGGTGGTGGTGGAGAAGGCGGAATACCTGTTGCCGCTGGCCTGCGACGTGGTGGCCGCGCCGGTGCGTGACGGTCTGGCAAGGCGGGCACAGGACTGGAAATGGAGCAGCTTCCTGTCCACCTCCGGCAAGGCGCCGGTACCGGAATGGCTGGTTATCAAGGATGTTTTGTCCAGTATAACCAAATGGCGCATGCGCGCATTTATCGCTTACCGCAAGGCCGTGGCCCGGGCGGCAAAACAGCCGTCGCCACTGGAAAAGGTGCAACAGCAGGTGTTTCTGGGTTCAGATGATTTCATCGCCGATCTGAAGCAGCGTTTTTTCCGCAAGCAGCCAGAGCGGGAAAAACCGCGGCGGACCCTGCCCATGGACTATTACAAAAACGCCATTGAAGACCGCGACGAGGCCATTGTCGCCATTTATCTGACCGGCAACTATTCCATGGCTGCCATTGGCAAGGAATACGGCATTCATTATTCCACGGTCAGCCGTATCATCGGGAAATATGAAAAAATCGCAAAAGCGCGGCAATGAAACGTAAACCATATCCCGCTGATCGTCTGCCAGACGAACGCGAGGCGACCACCCGCGTGGTGGCGATGCCGTCCGACACCAATCCCGCCGGCGATATCTTTGGCGGCTGGATCATGTCGCAGGTGGATCTGGCTGGCAGCGTTGCCGCCACCCGCCACGCCCGTGGCCGCGTGGTGACGGTGGCTGTCCATTCGTTTCAGTTTCACCAGCCGGTGTATGTCGGCGATCTGGTCAGTTGTTATGCGCAAGTGGTGAAAACCGGGCGCACCTCGCTGACGGTCGATGTGGTGGTTTATGCCGAGCGTGATCGCCAGAAAATCGAGACCGTCAAGGTCACCCAGGCTACCCTGGTTTACGTGTCCATCGACGAAAACCGCCGGCCGCGTGAATTCGCTCGCAATAACTGACCGTCGGGCTACACTCATGCTCGCGACAGCCGTCCGGAACGGCCCGGAAAAACTGGAAATATCATTATTTACAGCTATATCTATTCCAAACAAGTATCACCGCAACCGACAAGTTTGAAAATCTCCCATGAACTCGCATGAAAAACTGCTGCGCTCGTTTTTCGCCTGCCTGGATCATTCTGATGCGCCGGGCATGTGCAAGTGCTATCAGCGTGGCGTTTTCTTTACCAATCCCATATATCATTCCCTGAAATCCTGGGAAGCAGCGGCCATGTGGCACATGCTGTGCGAGAACGCCCGCGAAATCAATGTGGATGTATCGGAAATACGCGCTGATCGCGACAGTGGCGTGGCTAAATGGGAAATACGTTACGTCTATGGCGATTCGGGCAAGGTCGTCGATTGTTCGGTGACCAGCAAGTTCAAGTTCTTTCAGGGCCGGATTGTCCGCCAGGTTGACGAATTCAACATGTGGCGCTGGACGCGCATGGCTCTGGGGATCAAAGGCGCCTTGTTGGGCTGGTCGCCGCGGTTTCAGAAAAAGCTGCGTAAAACGGCGCGCCGGCGTTTGAAACAGTATATACGAGAAAAAATATCGGAGTAAGTGCTCGCATACTGAATATAGGTTAGTAATAACTAACCCATTTTTTCCCCGGTTTTTACCTGATAACCGTTCACCAGATCAGCGCCGCTCATGACTTTCTTGCCGGCAGGCTGTACCGTGACCAGGCGCAGGGCGTCTGTGCCGGTCGAGACGACCAGTCCGTTACGATCCGCCTGGATGACTTCGCCGGGATCATTGCCGGTCGCGTTTTGAACAACCTCGCCGAGATGAATTTTTAATGGCTTGCCGCGGAAACGGGCCCATGTTGACGGCCACGGGTTGAATGCCCGTATGCGCCGTTCGATCACGGTCGCCGTTTCGCGCCAGCGTATTTCGGCCTCTTCCTTGCGCAGTTTTTCGGCATAGGTCACGCCCTCCGCGGCTTGCGGCGTAGCGGATACGGCGCCGGTCTCAAGGGCGGTTACGGTTTGGGTCAACTGCTGCGCCCCCAGCGCTGCCAGTTTGTCATGCAGCGAGCCGCCGGTTTCTTTGGCGTCAAGCGTGATGGCCGCGCGCGCAAGCACATCGCCGGTATCCAGCCCGGCATCCATTTGCATGATGCAGACGCCGGATTCCGTATCGCCCGCCTCGATGGCGCGCTGAATCGGCGCGGCGCCGCGCCAACGTGGCAGCAGCGAAGCATGCACATTGACGCAGCCCAGCCGCGGCCAGTCCAGCACCGCCTGCGGCAGAATCAGACCGTAGGCGACGACCACCATCAGATCGGGTTTTGCCAGTTGTGAAAGATCGAAGGAATTCAGCTTTTCCGGCTGGTAAACCGGGATGCCGTGTTCCAGCGCCAGTTGTTTGACCGGGCTCATGCTGATCTTTTTCCCGCGCCCGGCGCGGCGGTCGGGCTGGGTGAATACAGCCGTTACGTCGTGACCGGCGTCGATCAGTGCTTGCAGGGAAGAAACAGAAAACCCGGGTGTGCCGGCAAAGATGAGTTTCATGGGACTGTCTGGCAATACTGGCGCGTGGAATGTGCGGCGTTCAGGGGCGGAACACGTCCAGATCATCGGCAAACACGATGGGGCCGCCATAATGCTTGCGGATCAGCGCGGTGGTTTCCTGCTGGTTGTTTATGGTGCGGCGCATGAGGTGAGTAAGCAATAACTTCTTCACCCCGGCCCGGGCCGCCATCCTGCCGATATACGAAGGCTTCATGTGCAGCAGGGCGGGCACGCCTTCGGCATTCTCGGGGATGGCGTTGTGCGCCACCAGAATATCGGAGCCGCTGGCCAGGTCAGGCATGGCCCCCAGCCGGCCGCTCATGTCGCCAGTAAAGCTGATGACGCAGCCCGCCGTTTCCACGCGGTAGCCGAGGGCGGGAAAGGCGCCGTGATGTACCGGCACGCTGCGTATGGTCATGTCGCTGTCCTGATACACCACCGTCGGCTCCAGGTTCTTTTCCGACCACGCTATGCTTGTGGTGGTGATCTTGTAGGACGAGGCCGCGTCGGGATCGATGAACGGGCTGAGGTAAGGGTAAGCGCCCTGTTTGCCGATCTGGCGCTGGACAAAATCGTCGGCGGAGGACACCAGCCGCGAGCCGCTGGGGCCGATGATGCGTAGTCCGGCGCTGCGGTCGGTAAAAAAGCCGGCCTTCACATAAGCGGCGAAATCGTTGGCGTGATCCACGTGGAAATGGCTGAACAGGATGACGCGCAGGTCGTCGTAATTCGCGCCGCTTTTGGCGAAATTACGCGCGCTGCCGGGCCCGGCGTCGATGATGACGCGCGCTTTGTCGTCCAGCCAGACCAGATAGCCGGTGGAGGCGCGCCCGCTGAGGAATTCCGGGCCGCGGGAGCCAAGTATTTGCAGCTTGAGCCGGTCGGACTGACAGTCTGCCGCGCTGACCAGCGGCATCCACAATGT
>JALXFQ010000352.1 GCA_027067235.1 Gammaproteobacteria bacterium | reverse complement strand
GGCATTGATCTGCGCGGATTCATTGTCGGTTCGGAAGGCACCATTGGCATAGTCACCCGCATTCTGGTGCGACTGACGCGCAAGCCGGAACAAATCCAGACCTTGCTGCTGGGCTTTCCCAGCGTACGCGACGGCGCGCAGACAGTGTCCGATATCATCGCTGCGGGCATCCTGCCAGCGGCCATGGAAATGATGGATCAGGGCATTACCCGCGCCGTGGAAGAATTTGTCCACTGCGGCTACCCGGTGGACGCCGGCGCCGTGTTGCTGATCGAAATCGACGGCATCGCCGGCACTCTGGACGGCACCGCCGGGCGCATACTGAAAATCGCCCGCGACAACCGGGCCAGTCATGAAAAAATCGCCGTCAACGCTGACGATCAGGCATTGCTGTGGAAAGGCCGCAAGAACGCCTTTGGCGCGGTAGCCCGCATCAAGCCCCATTACTACCTGCATGATTGCGTCATTCCGCGCACGAAACTGGCCGACGTGCTGGATGAAATCGCCGCCATTTCAGCACAGCACGACATCACCATAGTCAATGTGTTTCACGCCGGTGACGGCAATCTGCACCCGCTGATCCTGTTCGACCGCAACCAGCCCGGTGAGCAGGAAAAAGTGGAACAGGCCGGTGAGGAAATCATCGAAGTCTGTGTGGCCGCGGGCGGCACATTGTCCGGCGAACACGGCATCGGCCTGGAAAAAATGCGCTACATGCCGCTGGTCTTCACCCGCAAAACACTGCACACCATGCAGCGCATCAAATGCGTTTTCAATCCGGATCAGCGGCTCAATCCCGGCAAGGTGCTGCCGGTGCGTGGCGGCTGCGCCGAATTCCGGCAAAAATTGTCCTAGGCCGATGCACGCTTTCGACACCCTGACCGACATTTGCGAGGCGCGCCATACCGATGACGGCCGGCTGCGCCTGAGCCCGGCCGGGCTGGACCAGCTCAGCGCCGTGCTCTCTGTCGCCAGCCGCCACCGCCTGCCGCTTTCGGCCGAAGGCGCGGGCTGCTACCGCTGGCTGGACGGCGCGCGCCAGCCCGCGCCGCTGCTGCTGGACATGACCCGCATTTCCGGCGTGCTCGACTATCAGCCCGCGGACATGACCCTGACGGTTCTGGCTGGCACCCGCCTGGGCGAAATTCAGCAACTCATCAGTGAAAACGGCCAGGAACTGGCTGTCGATAACGACCGGCCCGAATCCACCATGGGCGGCCTGTTTGCCAGCGGCTGGAATGGCCTGCGCTCGCGCAGTCTCGGCCTGAACCGGGACAGGATCATCGGCATGCAGGCCATGCTGCCCGATGGCTCCGTGTTCCAGTCCGGCGGCAGGGTGGTGAAGAATGTCACGGGTTACGATCTGACAAAGCTGCTGGCTGGCGCACACGGGACGCTGGGGCTGTTCACCCGGTTGTCTGTGCGCCTGACGCCGGCGCCGCGCCAGCGCCGCATGCTGCTATGGCCCTATGCCCATCTGCAGACTGCCGCGCAGGATCTGTTCAAGGCCAGCCAGAAAGTGCAACTGGCATCCTGCGG
>JALXFQ010000351.1 GCA_027067235.1 Gammaproteobacteria bacterium | reverse complement strand
AGATGCGCTCCATGCGTGAGCCGAACATCCACAGCGCATACATGTTCAGAAGAATATGGAAAAAACCGCCGTGGAGAAAAGCGTAAGTCACCAGTTGCCAGGGCTGAAACAGGGAGGTCACGCCCCAGGGCGCCAGTTTGCCGCGCAAATCCAGCGGCCACAGGGCAAATAACTGGATCAGCGCGTCGCCGCTAACCGACTGTAGCAGAAAGACACCGGCGTTGGCTGTCAGCAGGAACCTGACGGCGGGCGGGATGCTGTTGAATGCGGGGCTGAGGTTCGCCATGGCTGTATCCGGATCGTCCTGGGAAAAGCTGTTTATACCTTACCGGACTCGCTTCAGGAACTGCCGATTCTGGACCCGCCGTGGAAACGCGCGGGCAGACGCCGCCGCCAGCTTGTAAATACCCGCCAGCGGCCTTTTGTTTTGTATACCGGCCTGGCGCGTTCGGGTGGTTATTTTTGATATATATCAATTCGCTAGGGGCTTTTTTCGATCTCTTTTCGGCTTCTTGATCCAGATCAACGTCACTTTCTTCTGCAGCATGTCTAATGTGCGGCAAAATGTCGCATGGTGATGATATCGATCCCGTCGGCGTTTCTTTTTTGCCTACACAAACAAACTGGGAGACGCAATATGAAGATAACAAGAAAACCGATAGTCACGGCGGTGGTCGCCGGGCTTATTGGTTTGTCCGCTACCGGCCAGGCGTGGTCGGCTGATTCACTGAAAGATGTGATGAAGGCGCGCGGACTGACCGAGAAAGACATACTGGCGGCGGCCAAGACCTACACACCCACCGGTGGACGCGACGAATATCTGGCGTTCAGTTCTGGCGGCCAAAGTGGTCAGGTGATCGTCTACGGCATTCCGTCCATGCGTATCCTCAAGTATATCGGCGTATTCACGCCGGAGCCGTGGCAGGGCTATGGTTTTGACGATGAGTCAAAAGCGGTGCTTGCCCAGGGGAAAATCAACGGCAAGGACATCGTCTATGGCGACACCCATCACCCGGCGCTGTCGGAAGAAAACGGCGACTATGACGGCAAGTACCTTTTTATCAATGACAAGGCCAATCCGCGTATTGCCGTCATTGACCTGAAAGACTTCGAGACCAAGCAGATCGTCGTCAATCCGTTCTTTCATTCCGATCATGGCGGGACATTCGTTACGCCGAATACCGAATATGTCATGGAGGCGAGTCAGTATCCCGCGCCCTACAGCAAGGATTTCGTGCCTCTGAGCAAATTCAACACCACCTATCGCGGTGGTTTGACCTACTGGAAATTCAACAAGGAGGCGGGTCGCATCGAGCCGGATAATTCCTTTACCTTTGAATTGCCGCCCTACAGTCAGGATTTGTCTGACGCGGGCAAGGGTCCGTCCTATGGCTGGGGGTTTACCAACTCGTTCTGTTCCGAGCGTTATGTAGGTGGTATCGAAAAGGGACGTCCGCCGTTTGAGGCTGGCTGCTCTTCCAAAGATACCGACTTTCTGCATGTCACGAACTGGAAGAAGGCTTCCGAGCTGGTGGCTGC
>JALXFQ010000350.1 GCA_027067235.1 Gammaproteobacteria bacterium | reverse complement strand
AGCAGGCCAAGGCCTGGATGCGGCGCAACAAGGTGCCTTTCACCGAACGCAATATCACTACCAGCCGCTCGGCCAGGAAAGCCTACGACAAGCTCGGCGCTCATGCAGTGCCGGTGATTCTGGTGGGCAAAAAGCGCATGAACGGATTCAATCCGCAACGCCTGCGGGACTTGCTCGACGCCCCCTGATAACAGCAGCGCCCCCGGACTTATTCGTCGCCCTTGTCTTTGCCGGCCTTGATGAATATGGTCGCAACAATGGTGACCACGATGATGAAGGTGGCCACTACGGTGAGAACGCCAGCCAGGCCAACCGGGTTGCCAAACAGCAAGTCCATCCAGATGTCCACGATATACCTCCGTGATCGAAACATTATTGCGTCAGTATAGGCAGCCGCGTCAGCACAGGTCTTGATAAGGATCAATGAATATTCAAATTTTCCAGAGCGCCTCCGGCGATCAGGGTTTGATTAAAAACTGACCAGTTTTTCTTCCGATTTATTTTCTGCTGGTTTATCCTTCGAGTCTGGAGGATGAGAATAAAAATGCGCAAAACAGCGATGGCAATCTTGCTGGTGGCGTTGGCTGTACCGGCTTCTTCTGATGAAAAAATAGTCAAAACCGTGGATTCGTCCGGGCATGTTGTTTTTTCCAATGCGCCCGCGCAGAAAACCACTGTCGCACGAAACTCTGCGCGCAATGTGTACAAATGGCGCGATGCCTCGGGGCGGGTGGTATACGGTTATCTCAACGCTGCGCCGCCGCACGCCAGAGTGGTGCGCATCGACCAGACGCTGGAAGAAAACACGGCGACGGCCGCCGTGGAAACGGACGCCGCCGCCAGCAGGCGCAATGCGCCAGTGCAACCGCGTCCGCCGGTGATTCGGCCGCTGATTCATGCAGTGGAAACAGTCACTGCGTCGTCCGGCGCCGACGCGGCGGCATACCGCACAACGGATATGGCGGAAGCGTTCGGGGGGCTGCGCAACGCCTCGCGCATCGTTGATGACGGAGATGTTACTCCGGACAGCCTGCCCGGTGTGCAGACCCGCTATGGTTCCTGGCCGGTCATCGGCCACGCCGTGGTGCTGTTTCTGGCGCTGATTGGACTCGGCGTGCTGGTGCAGAAAGTGCTGCTGACTCCCTGGCAACGCAGTACAATGCAGGATCCGTCAAACGAAGAGGGGGCCTGATGAAATTTCTGAGCACACGGCTGGCAGCCGGTTGTTTCTGCCTGCTGCTGACCTTGTCGCTGGCGCAGGGCGATTCGGCAGTTCTCCCCGAAACCATGCAGGTGGGGCCGGATACGCTGGTTCTGAATGGCGCCGGCGTGCGCAAGAAGTTTTTTGTTCCGGTGTATCGGGCCGGTTTGTATTTGAAGGAAAAAAGCAGCGACGCGCATGCAATACTCGGCGCGGACGAGTCCATGGCGATCCGGTTGGTCATCACTTCGTCGCTGGTGACGCCGGAGAAAATGTCCCGGGCCACGCGTGAAGGATTCCGCAAGTCCACCGCTGGCAACACCGCGCCCATCGCCGCCGATATAGACAAAATGATCGCCATATTCAAACAGGGCATAGAGGACGGCGACGTTTTCGATTTGATCTACCAGCCCGAAACCGGCACCCGTTTTTATCGCAACGAGCAGGAAAAAGGCGCGGTGGCCGGGGCGGCTTTCAAAAAAGCGCTGTTCGGCATCTGGATTGGCGATGACCCGGTGCAGAAGAACCTGAAAAAGGCGATGCTGGGCGAATAGACCGGGCGGTTGCTATTTCGCCGGCAACAGTCTGGCATCCACCGATTCCTGACGGCTGACATTGATCAGCCTCCAGGGGTACTCGCGATCCCGGTTTTTCTTGATTCTTATGAAGTCCTGCCCGCTCCAGCGGCGAATCACCCCGGCGAAGCCCGGAAAATACTCCCAGCGGGTGCCATTGGTGCAGATCAGCTGGTTCCGCTCGACAAGCTTTTCGGCTATTTGATGCCATTCGTTGATGTCGTCGTAGGCTTGCGTCATGACTCCGGCTCCTGACAGACACCGGATAGTACCCGCTTGCGCAGTACCGGCAGGTCTTGTTCGCGCCTGTGCAGCTGTTGGTTGATGCCAGCGAAAATCTGCTGCAGTTCGGACAGTTGGTTTTTGGTGATGGCAATCTTTTCCAGCAGCGCAGTTGCGCGCTGGTGGCTGGTTTCGCTGGCGCTGCGCATGCGCTGGCTGTTTTGCAGCCGGCGCTTGAGCAGATCCCGGCGTTCCTGCAGCTGGGATTCCAGCGGTGACAGCAGGGTGCGCAGCCAGTTGTCGGCATCGCGGCTGGCCGTGACGAATACCTCGCGCACGCCTGCCACGGCGGAATTGTAAAACTGGTTGGCCAGTACCACCTGCCCGGTCAGATACAGCCTAAGTCCGCGCATCATACTGTCGTGGCTGGCTTCCAGGCGCTCGATTTCACGCAGGTATTTACCGCTGGAGAAACTGCGCGGATGCAGCCCGTTCAGGCCGAATTCCCTGGTAAAGTTCCGGCAGGTGTCGTCCATGAAAGTCTTGATGTCTTGCACATCGCCGGCTGCGCGCTGCATGGCGTCGTGGCTGGTTTGAAAGAATTTTCGCATGGCCAGGCGCACGCCGCGGGTGGTGGCGCTGAGGCTCATGTCGCGTCTGGTCTGCGCCGCCAGCCGGTCCATATCGGCCAGGGTCAGATGGCTGTAGAGCTGGTTGGATAGATGGGTGAAGGTTTTTCGCAGGACGTTGAATTGCTGCTGGCATTGCTGGAAAGCCTGTTGCTCCTGGCGCAGGCTTTGCGCCGTGTTTTCCATCACCAGGGCGTTCCGGCTGTCGGCAATACGCAACTGCTCCAGTTCCGATTGCTGCGCCCGCAGTCTTTCCTGCAAGGCGGCATACGCCATTTCGCGCAGTTCGGTGACAGAATCCGTGATATTGTCGCGCACGATTTCCTGTTTGGCGGGTATCAGCCGCGAGCTCAGCGCCTGTTCGATTTCAGCGATACGGCTGCGGCGCAGCAAGTCGCGGTCGCCGCGAATTTTCGCCAGCAGCGCCTTTTGCGCCGACAGCGGATAGATCTGGCGGGCCTCGATACCCAGGATTCTGGCGCAGGTTCGTACCTGGTTCGCCAGTTCCTGTTCCACCTCCGCCGGCTTGCGCAGCTCATCCCACAGGCCATCAATCTTGTTAAGCGCCACCAGGTTGGCCCGCCCGGAAGGCGAGTTTCTCACTATGTGCTCGCGCCATACGGTGATATCCGAACGGGTAACACCGGTATCGGCGGCCAGCACGAACAGGGTGGCGTGGGCGCTGGTGAGCAGGTTCAGGGTCAATTCGGGCTCCGCCCCCAGAGCGTTCAGACCGGGAGTGTCGATAATCACCAGACCGCGCTCCAGCAGCGGATGCGGCAGGTTGATGATGGCGTGCCGCCAGCGCGGTATATCGATGGTGGTGGCTTCGCCGGGCTGGTCGCCAAGATTCAGGCCCAGATCGCGCGCCTGCTGCAGCGGGACCCGCATGGTTTCGGTAACGGCATTGAGTGCCCGGGCCGCCTGTTCCGGGTCGTTCATGTCGATGGCGATTTCGGTCCATGCTCTGGCGGATTGTCTGTAGTCGGCGACGCTGGTTCCGCCGGCGCGTGTTTCCACGGGCAGCAGGCGGATGGATGGCGGGTTGTTTTTCCGATAGAGAATTTCGGTGGGGCACATGGTGGTGCGGCCGGCGCTGGAGGGCAGCACGCGCTGGCCGAATCCGGCAAAAAACAGGGCATTGATCAGCTCTGACTTGCCGCGGGAAAACTCCGCCACGAAGGCGATATACAGGCGGTCATCGCGCAGGGCGTCGAGGATCTGGCGCACCCGCATTTCAGCGCGGGTATGGTACAGGTCGCGATCACTCAGCCAGCGTCGCCACAGCTGCATGCGCTGAAACAGCTCGAGCCGCCACTGGCTGTATTGACTAATGCCGGCTTCGATCATGTCGGTCATGGCCGGGGCCGCTCGCCTTTGCTTGTGGGCTGTCTGTTTGTCATGTCACTCAGCGCAGCCGGTTCAGCCCGTTCAGTGCCGCCACCCGGTAGGCTTCCGCCATGGTCGGGTAGTTGAAAGTGGTTTCGGTGAAATAGCGCACCGAATTGGCGCCGTTTTTCTGATGCAGAATGACCTGACCGATATGGATGATTTCCGACGCGTTATCGCCGAAACAGTGGATGCCGAGTATTTCCAGGGTTTCGCGATGAAACAGTATTTTCAGCATGCCGGTGGTACGGCCGGTGATCTGGGCGCGGGCGATGTGTTTGAACATGGCGTGGCCGACTTCGTAAGGGACGCCTTTTGCCGTGAGCTCGGCCTCGGTGCGACCCAGCGAGCTGATCTCCGGGCTGGTGAAGATGCCGGTGGGAAATTCCTCGATCAGGCGCCAGTCGCATTCGCCCGTGGCGATCATGGCGCCGACAAAACGGCCCTGGTCATAAGCCGCCGAGGCCAGCCCCGGCGGGCCGGCGACATCGCCCACGGCAAAGATGTTGTCCACCGCGGTGCGGTAAACCTTGTCCACGCTGATCTGGCCGCGATGA
>JALXFQ010000349.1 GCA_027067235.1 Gammaproteobacteria bacterium | reverse complement strand
ATCACGGACTGAGCGGCCCGGCCATGCTGCAAATATCGTCTTACTGGCGCGATGGCGATAGCGTAGACATCAACTTTTATCCCGATAAAAACGCCAGCGAGTGGTTAATCCAGACAAAACGGGAAGCACCCGGCAAACAGCTCAAGACCGTCCTTTCAACAATGCTACCCAAACGTCTGGCCGCCGCTTTTGCCGAGCGATTCGGGTACGACCGCCCACTCGGACAATGCCCCGACAAACAGCTGCGCCATATCGGCGAACAACTGAACCACTGGCAGGTCACTCCCGCCGGGACTGAAGGCCTGCGCACCGCCGAAGTCTGTCTGGGCGGGGTCAGCACCGACGAACTCTCATCCAGAACTTTTGAAGCGAAACGCACACCCGGCCTTTACTTCATCGGCGAAACCGTGGACGTCACCGGCTGGCTGGGCGGCTACAACTTCCAGTGGGCCTGGTCATCCGGTTGGTGCGCCGGGCAGTTCGTCTGACGCTGCCGCTCGCTGCAGCCCGTGCGCCTGCCGGCGGCGCAGCTCCGTGAAACAATAACCGGCCAAAGGACGTTTGCCGCCATGATTGATTGCCTGCCGCTGGCGTTTTATGATGTTGCACCGTGACTATCAATACCGACAAACTCGACAAAATCGTCGCCGACGCCCACCGCAACAAGGCGGAACGGGACAAAAGCTATCGGGAACAGGCCCTTAAACTCTTTCCCTGGGTTTGCGGGCGCTGCAGTCGCGAGTTCGACCTTCGCAACCTGCGCGAACTGACACACCACAAAGACCACGACCACTTCAACAACCCGTCGGACGGCAGCAACTGGGAACTGCTCTGCGTCTATTGCCATGACCACGAACACCAGATTCATGCCGACGCCATCGCCGCAGCGGAAGCCGGGCATCTACTGGAAGAGAAAAAGCA
Source organism: Gammaproteobacteria bacterium (assembly GCA_027067235.1). Lineage (GTDB taxonomy): Bacteria > Pseudomonadota > Gammaproteobacteria > QOAV01 > QOAV01 > QOAV01. The sequence goes on along the minus strand of JALXFQ010000349.1, from coordinate 3,658 downwards.
CAGAGAAGCCACCCATAACCCTTTTGCCGGGTTAAAGGACCTGCTGGAAAAGAAGGGAAATTGAGGGTTTGACGATCAAGCTGTCCGTTATACGTTGAAGCGGAAGTGCATGACGTCGCCGTCCTGGACGATGTAGTCCTTGCCTTCGAGGCGCAATTTGCCGGCGGCCTTCGCGCCCTGCTCGCCCCCGCATTCGATGAAGTCGTCGTAGGATGTGACTTCGGCGCGGATGAAGCCGCGTTCGAAATCGGTATGGATGACGCCGGCGGCCTGCGGCGCGGTAGAGCCGACCCTGATGGTCCAGGCGCGCACTTCCTTGACGCCGGCGGTGAAGTAGGTCTGTAAATCCAGCAGTTCGTAGCCGGCGCGGATGACGCGGTTGAGACCGGGCTCGCGCAGTCCCATTTCGGCCAGGAAATCGACTTTTTCCTCGTCGTCCAGCTCCGCCAGCTCCATTTCTATCTTGGAACAGATAGCCACCACTGGCGCGCCTTCGTTAGCGGCGTGGATCTTGACGGTTTCCAGGTGCGGATTATTGTCGAAGCCGTCTTCCGCCACGTTGGCGATATACATGCCGGGCTTGGCGGTAATCAGGCAAAAGGGCTTCAGGCTACGTTTTTCGTCGTCGGACAAATCCATCGAGCGCACCGGTTTGCCGTTATCGAGATGGTGGTGGACTTTTTCCAGCAGCGCTACCAGCGCTTTCTGTTCCTTGTCGCCGGATTTGGACGCTTTTTGCGCACGCGTCATGGCCTTTTCCACCGTGTCGAGGTCGGCCAGGGCCAGCTCGGTGTTGATGACGTCGATATCCGCCGCCGGGTCTATCTTGCCCGCGACATGAACGATGTCTTCATCCTCGAAACAGCGAATGACATGGGCGATGGCATCCACTTCGCGGATATGCGCCAGAAACTGGTTGCCCAGCCCCTCGCCCCTGCTCGCGCCTGCCACCAGTCCGGCGATATCGACGAATTCCATGAGCGTGGGTACAGTGCGCTCCGGGTGTACGATTTCGGCCAGCTTGTCCAGCCTGGGGTCGGGCATTTCCACCACGCCCTGAGTCGGGTCGATGGTGCAGAACGGGTAGTTTTCCGCCGCCACGCCGCCTTTGGTCAGCGCATTGAACAGGGTCGATTTTCCGACGTTGGGCAGGCCAACGATGCCGCATTTGAATCCCATGGGTCTAGTCCTGTTTTCTGTGCAGCTCGTTCATGGCGGCTGCGTGATTGCCGGCGATGATATCTGGCAAATGGCTTGCTGCGCGCCGGATGGCGTCGTCGATGAGATCAGCTTCCGGTTTCGGCGCTTTTTGCAACACGAAGCCGGAGACCTGCGCTGCCGATCCGGGATGGCCGATGCCAATGCGCAAACGGTAGAAGTCCCTGCTGCCGAGTTTGGCGATGATGTCATTCAGGCCGCGATGGCCGCCACTACCGCCACCTTTTTTCAGGCGCAGGACTCCCGGCGGCAGGTCCAGCTCGTCGTGGGCGACGAGTATATTTTCGGCATCGATCTTGTAATAACGCGCAAAGCCGCCAACGGCGTCTCCACTGAGATTCATGAATGTCCGCGGCTTGAGCAAATGGACTTTGCGACCCGCCAGCGAGATTTCGGCCAGGTCGGATTTGAAGCGGCTGTCGGCCTTGAATGCCATACCGGGCGACAGCAGGGCATCGACAAAATCGAAACCCGTGTTGTGGCGGGTTCCCTGATATTTTGCCCCGGGATTACCGAGCCCGACGACAAGACGAATTGGCTCAGTCATGGGCAACGCTGACCTGCAATAATCCGGTGAATGCCGGACAGCCAAAACACGGCCGCCCGCTCATGGCCGGGCTTATTCTTCGGCTTCGCCCTCGCCTTCGCCCTCTTCACCAGCTTCGCCCTCGCCCTCTTCCGGCGCTTCGGCTTCGGCGGTTTCTTCGGCTGCGGCAGCCACACCTTCACCCTGAGACGCGCGAACGCCGACGATGGTTACCACCGCCAGATCCTCGCCATCATTGGCAAGGGCAACGATTTCCACGCCTTCGGGCAGCTTGATATCGGACAGATGCACGGAGTCGCCAACATCCAGATCGGTCAGATCCACTTCCAGATATTCCGGTATGTCGGCTGGCAGGGAGTTGATTTCTATTTCGGTCAGGTTGTGCGTGGCAACGCCGTGGTTGAGTTTTACGCCCGGACATTCTTCAGCGTTAAGCGCATGCAACGGCACGCTGATATTGATCTTTTCCCTGGCGCTGATACGCTGAAAATCCACATGCATGACAACCGGCTTGAACGGATGCATCTGATAGTCACGCAGTATGGCCTTTTCTTTCTTGCCGTCTATATTCAGGCTGATGATGGAAGAATGGAAGGCTTCATTCTCCAGCGAATGAAAGATTTCGTTGTGTTTGACGGAAACCAGCGCGGGATCTTCTCCACCGCCATAAACAATCGCCGGCACGTTGCCTGCGTGGCGCATACGCCGGGCTGCGGCGCTGCCTGTTTCGGTGCGCTCTGCCGCCGACACTTTGAATGAGGTGCTCATGCTTGTCTCCTGCTTAAAACTCTTCGTAATCTGAAACTATTCTACAAACAACGCGCTGACCGAATCTTCATTGGCTACGCGCCTGATGGACTCGGCCAGTAACTGCGCTATGCTCAACTGGCGTATTTTTTTACTCGCCGCTGCATCCTTGCGCAGCGGAATGGTGTCCGTCACCACCAGTTCGTCGAGGCCGGAACGCTCGATATTCGAGACTGCATCGCCGGACAGTACCGGATGCGTGCAATAGGCCTTGACGCTTTCGGCGCCCGCTTCTTTCAACGCATCTGCCGCCTTCGCCAGCGTATTGGCAGTGTCCACCAGATCGTCAACAATCACGCAGTTCCTGCCGCTGACATCACCGATGATATTCATCACCTTGGACTCGTTCGGCTTGGGCCGGCGCTTGTCGATAATCGCCAGTTCCGCATCATCCAGATGCTTGGCCATGGCCCGGGCCCGCACTACCCCGCCGGTATCCGGCGAAACCACCATCAAACCTTCCTTGTTGTGCGACCAGATATCGCTCAGCAACACCAGCGAGCCATACAGATTGTCGCAGGGTATATCAAAAAATCCCTGTATCTGATCGGCGTGCAGATCAATTGTCAACACCCGGTCTGCGCCGCTGGCGGTAATCATGTTGGCCACCAGCTTGGCGGTAATGCTGACCCGCGCATTGCGCGGTTTGCGGTCCTGCCGCGCATAGCCAAAATAGGGTAATGCCGCAGTTACGCGACGCGCCGAAGCGCGCTTGCTGGCATCCACCAGCACCAGCGTTTCCATCAAATTCCGGTTCGGCGGCGCACAGGTTGACTGCAACACGAATACATCCTTGCCGCGTACATTGTCGATTAACTCGACCTGTATTTCACCGTCGCTGAACGTCCCTACAAAAGCCTTGCCCAGCGGAATATCCAGCCGCTTGCATACATCCTTTGCCAGCTGCGGGTTGGCATTGCCCGTGAGTATGACTACGTCGTCTAAAGACACGTTTATCCGCCTGCCTGTTAGGAAACCTGATCGGGGCTTCCAGTTAAAAAGCCGCATACGCGACATTTTTCCCTTGCTGTAATCAGCAAAAAATCTGGCTGGGCCGGCAGGATTCGAACCTGCGCATGCCAGGAT
>JALXFQ010000348.1 GCA_027067235.1 Gammaproteobacteria bacterium | reverse complement strand
ATCAGCTCGTCACGACGGGCGTGCATGTCCTGAGGTTCAGCGTTGCCGCGCAGCATGGCGCGCCAGTCGGTGCGATCCGCCACATGCTGCTTGAACGCCACCTCCACCAGCCCCGAGGTTTTGCGGTCTTTGACCCGCAATACTGGCAGCGCCTGTACCGCGCCCTGGTCCATCCAGCGGAAAGGCACTTGCGAAGCGCGGGTAATGCCCACCTTCAGGCCGGAAGAATTGGCCAGATAGACATAGTGTTCCTGCATGCAATGCGTATCGCCCCAGGCCGGGTCGCGGCAGGTGCCCTGGTCATAATGGCAAAGCTCGGGTTTGACAATGCAGCTGTCACATTCCGGGAGACTGCGCAGACAGGGAAAGCAGTAACCCTGATTGAAGCTTTTCCTGATGGCGCGGCCACAGGCGATGCAGTGAATGCCGCCGCTGTGGCTGAGCAGAATATCTTTCCCAATCAGCGCGTTCATGTCGACCTGTTCATCGCCCACGGGCAGCTGGTAGCGCACCGGATCGTTCAGTTCCGTGCGCATCTTGCGGATGTCGCCCTGTGCTAGGAGCGACATATGGCGCAGGCCGCCGCAATGGCGCTGATGTTGACCACGCCGCGAGTGGTGGCGGTGGAACTGAGTATGTGCGCCGGCTTTTTCAGCCCCAGCAGTATGGGGCCGACAGCAACGCCGTCGCCGAGCACGCGCAGCGCATTGAACGCGATATTGGCAGCGTCCAGATTCGGCATCACCAGCAGATTGACGTCACCGCAAATGGCGGAATCCGGCGCCAGCAGTTCGCGCAGATCGCAGGCCAGGGCGGCATGGCTCTGCATTTCGCCATCCACCTCGAAATCCGCGTCGCGCTGGCGAATCAGTTCCACCGCCCTGTGCATCTTGCGCGAGGACGGGGAATCATCGCTGCCATAGCTGGAATGGGAGACCATGGCGACTTTGGGGGTAATGCCGAACAGCCTGATCTGCTGCGCCGCCTCCATGGTGATGGCCGCCAGCTGCTCCGCGTCCGGGTCGTAGTTGACATAGGTGTCGGTCATGAACCAGGCGCCTTTTTCCGTAATCAGAAGCTGCATGGCGGCCGGCACGGTATCCGGCTGGATACCAACGATGTTTTCGACCGTATTCAGATGCTCGCGGAACGAACCGGCCGGTCCGGCCACCAGCGCATCCACCTGACCCGCGTCGAGCAGATGGGAGGCAATGAGCGTAGTGTCGGACTCGCTGTCCAGATCACCTCCGATGGTCGAAAAATCCAGTTCGCGCGGGTCGATGATCTGAAAGTCACTGCCTTCTTCCAGGTTCAGGCCCAGTTCCGCCAGCTTGTCCAGTACGTCCTGTCTTTCTGCCACCAGCACCGGCTGGATGCTGGTTTCGCGCCCGAGAATCTGGATGGCGCGCAGCACGCGCTCGTCAGCGCCTTCCGGGTAGGCGACTTTTTTCTGCACCTGCGAGGCGACCTGAAACACCTCTTTCATGATGCTGGCCGAGCGATAGACGGATTGCATCAGCTGGTCACGGTAGGCGTCCATGTCCGCGATCGGGCGCGTGGCCACGCCGGAGTCCATGGCCGCCTGGGCAATGGCCGGCGGCACGACCGCCATCAGCCGCGGATCGAAAGGCGTCGGCAAGATATATTCCGGGCCGAATTTCAGTTTCTTGCCACCATAGGCTTTGGCGACCACATCCGAAACCGGCTCGCGCGCCAGTTCCGCCAGAGCATGTACCGCAGCCATCTGCATTTCATCGCTGATGCCGCTGGCGCCGCAGTCGAGCGCGCCGCGGAACATGAACGGAAAGCACAGTACATTATTGACCTGGTTGGGGAAGTCCGAGCGCCCGGTGGCGACGATACAGTCCGGGCGGACTTTTTTGGCTGCGTCCGGCATGATTTCCGGGGTCGGGTTGGCCATGGCCAGAATCACCGGGTTGTCGGCCATGGTGGCGACCATTTCCGGCTTCAGTACGCCGCCCACGGATACCCCGAGAAAAGCATCCGCACCCTCGATGGCATCGGCCAGAGTGCGTGCTTTTGTTTCCACCGCGAAAGCCTGCTTGGTTTTGTCCATGCCCTGCTGACGGCCCTTGTAAATGACGCCGCGGCTGTCGCAGACGATGATGTTCTCTCTTTTCAGGCCCAGCTTGATCATCAGGTTGAGGCAGGCGATACCGGCGGCGCCGGCGCCGGAGCAGACCATTTTGATCCGGTCTATGCGCTTGCCTGCTATATCCAGCGCATTGATCAGGGCGGCGGAACTGATGATGGCGGTGCCGTGCTGGTCGTCATGGAAGACCGGGATATTGAGGCGTTCGGTGAGTTTTTTCTCCACTTCGAAGCATTCCGGCGCCCCGATGTCTTCCAGATTGATGCCGCCAAAAGTGGGCGCCAGCTTCTCGATAATGTCGACCAGCCGGCCCGGGTCTTTCTCGTCGATTTCGATATCGAAAACGTCCACGTCGGCGAAGGCCTTGAACAGCACCGCCTTGCCTTCCATGACCGGTTTTGCCGCCAGCGGGCCGATATCGCCCAGACCCAGTACCGCGGTGCCGTTGCTGATGACCGCGACCAGATTGGAACGGGAAGTCACCGTGGCGGCTTCGGCGGGATCTTTCTCGATGACCTCGCAGGCCGCCGCCACGCCGGGCGAGTAGGCCAGCGACAGATCGTGTTGCGAAGTCAGTGGTTTGGTGGCGCGTATGGCGAGCTTGCCGGGGGTTGGATTGCGGTGGTAATACAGCGCTTCTTCGTACAGAGAATTCTTGGACATGGAGGCAGTTCGAAAGAGAGTATCCGGAGCCGGATCATACCCTGTTCCAGAGGCGCTGGCGATGGCGTTCGCCGGATTGCATGCAGGGCCGGAGGCGGGCAGGGCGGCCGGACCTGCACCGGCTTATTGCTGCTGGTTGGAAGCAACAGCGCCGGTCTGGTCCTGGTAGCGAAACTTCGGAAAATAGCGCGCCAGATTTCTGTCGCGGTCGTAAATGTCGGAGTAGAAAGACGGCGTGCCGTCTTCGCCTACCCAGGTGGAAAAATAGGTGACATAAATGGGCACCGGCTCGGGCAGGGGCACGGTTCGGGTTTCGCCCTGATTGATCATGTCCCGTATTCTGGCACCGCCGCTATTGTCCCGTAGCAGTTCGGATGCCAGCAGCTCGGGATTTTCCGCGCGGATGCAGCCGTGGCTGAAGGTGCGGGTGTCATAGTCGAACAGATAGCGGCTCGGCGTATCGTGCAGATAGACATCATATTTGTTCGGAAAAATGAACTTGATCTTGCCCAGCGCATTTTTGGCGCCAGGCCGCTGACGCAGACGGAACGGGAAATTGCTCGCCGAGTACTGGTCCCAGTTGACGCTGCCGGGGTTGATTATCTTGCCCCTGGCGCCGATGACTTCCATGTTGTTGGTGCGCAGGAAGGACGGGTTGTGCTGGATGTCGCCCAGCAGTTCCTCGCTGGCGATATTGCCGGGTACGTTCCAGTAGGGATTGAGCACAAGATGTTTGATGGCGCTTTTCAGTACCGGGCTTTCCTTGTAGGCCTTGCCGACGATGACGGCATGTTGCGCCGCCACTTCGCCATGCTCGAACAGCCGCAGCTTGAATTCGGGTATGTTGATGAGCACATAGCGATCTTCCATTTTCCGCGGCATCCAGCGCCAGCGTTCCATGTTCACCTGCACCTGGCGGATGCGGTCAGTCACCGGCACATTCAGCGCGGCAATGGTCTTGGTGCCGATAATGCCGTCTGCGCGCAAACCGTGTCGTTGCTGGAAGCGCACAACCGCCTCCCGCATTTCGTCATCGTATTGTTCCGGATTGTCCGGTTCCGAGCCGGAATCGAGGTCGCCCATGATTTTCAGGGTCTGGCGAATTTGCGGCACCTGCTCGTTGCGCCAGCCCGGTTTCAGCTGTACCGGATAGGCAACCCCCGGCCAGCCGCCGTTTTCGGCAATGGCCTGCAAGCGTACCATGACCTCGCGCAGCTTGCGGTATTCCGGCGTCGGTGGCGATAGCGAGCGCAGGGCGCTTTCCATATCAGTCTGCCTGAGGGCGGTTTCCAGGATCACCGGCATATTGGGTTTGGGTTTGGCGATATGCCAGCCTTTGTCCACCCGGGTCGGATCCAGCCGTCCCAGATAGAGATCCGAGCCATAGTCGATGTAGGCGCTGGACAGCACCAGGTCCATTTCCGGATAGGGTATTTCGTTTTGCTGCAGCAGTTCGACGATTTCGGAATAGTGGTAGTCATCCGGCACCAGTCCGTCAAAACTGGCGGTGCGGAGATTTTCCAGCAGCACTTCGCCCTTGTGATTGAGTCCGCTCCGGTCCAGCCAGATAGGCTGGTAATCACGATCTTTGTAGAAACTTTTCAGGGCGGAGGCGTACACCCATCGCCCGCTGTTGTCCTGCAAATGCCATTTGATCTTTTCGCCGATGGACGCCTCGGCGGCATGCGCCGCCGGCAGCAGGGCAAAACCCAGTAAAACAAACATGCCCGCCAGCACCGCCTTGCGCGCGGTTTTGCACCAGTTCATAACAGCCTCTTTTTCAGCAGCAATACAACCAACCAAGTC
>JALXFQ010000347.1 GCA_027067235.1 Gammaproteobacteria bacterium | reverse complement strand
CCGGCGCGCATTCGGTCATGGTGGGCGGCCTGCTGGCCGGTACCGACGAAGCGCCGGGCGAGGTGATCTACTACCAGGGCCGCGCCTACAAAAGCTATCGCGGCATGGGTTCCCTGGGCGCCATGCAGGAGGGCAGCGCCGACCGTTATTTCCAGAGCAAGGAAGCGGGCGCGGAAAAGCTGGTGCCGGAAGGCATCGAAGGCCGTGTGCCCTACAAGGGTCCGATGGTGAACATCATTCATCAGCTCATGGGCGGTCTGCGTTCCAGCATGGGCTATACCGGCAACGCCACACTGAAGGACATGCACGAAAACAGCCGCTTCGTGCGTATCACCGGCGGCGGCTTGCAGGAAAGCCATGTACACGATGTCACCATCACCAAGGAAGCGCCCAATTACCAGCGCTGACTGTTTATCAAATGGCAAACCGCACTGGCCTGGCCGCCTGGCCAGGCTTTTGCATTTCAGGAATAGAGAAAATCCATGACCGATTTACATGCGCATAAAATTCTGATTCTGGATTTTGGCTCTCAATACACCCAGCTGATAGCGCGCCGGGTGCGCGAAGCCGGGGTGTACTGCGAACTGCACAGTTTTTCCCTGTCGGCAGAGAAGATTCGCGAGTTTAATCCTGACGGCATTATTCTTTCCGGCGGGCCGGAAACCGTGACCCTGGATGCGGCGCCACAGCCGGACCCGGCAGTTTTCGAGCTGGGCGTGCCGGTGCTGGGTATCTGTTACGGCATGCAGGTGATGGCGTCGCTGCTGGGTGGAGAGGTGGAAACGGCCGATCATCGGGAATACGGCTTTGCGCGGGTTTTTCTGGAACAGGAAACGCCCCTGCTCAGCGGCCTTTCCGATGGCCGCGACGATGCCGGGCGCGATTTTATTGATGTCTGGATGTCCCACGGCGACCGCGTCAATACCGCTCCCGATGGCTTTATTGTTGCAGGCAGCTCCGACAATGCGCCGCTGGCGGCCATAGCTGACAATGCGCGTCATTATTACGGGTTACAGTTTCACCCGGAAGTGACCCACACGCACCTGGGCCGCCAGATCATTGAGCGCTTCGTCCATGATATTTGCGGTTGCACCCGCGACTGGACGCCGGACAACATCATTGATGATATCGTTGATCATGTGCGTACAAAGGTTGGCTCCGACGAAGTCATCCTGGGCCTGTCTGGCGGCGTGGATTCATCGGTGCTGGCGGCGCTGCTGCACCGCGCTATCGGCGATCAACTTACCTGCATCTTCGTCGACAATGGTCTTTTGCGTCTGCATGAAGGCGACCAGGTAATGGAAACCTTCGGCAAGCACATGGGCGTAAATGTGATACGCGTCGATGCCGAAGCAGAGTTTCTCGGCAACCTCGCCGGCATCGCTGACCCGGAAAAAAAGCGCAAGGTCATCGGTCATACCTTTATCGACATCTTCGATCGCGAGGCTGGCAAGCTGGCCAACGCCAGATGGCTGGCGCAGGGCACCATCTACCCCGACGTGATCGAATCCGCCGGTTCCGATACCGGTCATGCCAAGGTTATCAAATCCCACCACAATGTCGGTGGTCTGCCGGAACACATGGAGCTGTCGCTGCTGGAGCCGCTGCGCGAATTGTTCAAGGACGAGGTGCGCAATATAGGCGTGGCGCTGGGACTGCCGCACGAAATGGTTTTCCGTCACCCGTTCCCCGGCCCCGGCCTCGGTGTACGCATACTGGGTGAAGTCAGAAAGGAATACGCCGACATACTGCGTCGCGCTGACGCCATTTTCATCGAAGAGCTGTACCGTAACGATCTGTACGACAAGGTCAGCCAGGCTTTCGCTGTATTTTTGCCGGTCAGGTCCACCGGCGTGGTGGGCGACAACCGCGCCTATGACTATGTCGTGGCCCTGCGCGCGGTAGAGACCATCGACTTCATGACCGCGCGCTGGGCGCAAATCCCCTACGACGTACTGGCCAACATCTCCAGCCGCATCATCAACGAAGTCAAGGGCATCAGCCGCGTCACCTACGACATATCGGGCAAGCCGCCGGCGACCATTGAATGGGAGTAGGGCAGGATCACTGGATGCGTCTGGCGCTGGAACAGGCGCACAGGGCGGCGCATGCGGGTGAAGTGCCGGTGGGTGCGGTGCTGGTGGCGGATGACCAGCTGCTCGCCAGCGGTTGCAATTCGTCCATCGCCCTTTCCGACCCCAGCGCCCATGCCGAAATCATGGCTCTGCGCGCCGCGGGCGAGGCGCTGGGCAACTATCGTTTCCCCGGAGCCACCCTGTACGTGACCCTGGAGCCCTGCCCCATGTGCGCCAGCGCCCTGGTGCATGCACGGGTACAACGTATCGTCTACGGAGCGGCCGATCCGCGGACCGGCGCCTGCGGTTCGGTGATCGATCTCGCCGCGGCGGATTTCACCAATCATCGTATTGAGGTGCGCGGGCCGGTGATGGCGGAATGTGGTGAACTGTTACGGGACTTTTTCCGCAGCCGCCGGTAACTGTTTACAGCGCCGACGGTTGCGCCACTGCTGGCTGGTCTTGCTTCATTTCCTCATCACGTTTGACCAGTATGTCGTAGAACGAACGGATGCGGTTGACATATTGCACCGGTTCGCGGCCCCTGGCCTTGCCATGTCTGGTCTTTTTCGCCCATTCTTCGTTCGCCAGCAACGGCAGAGTCTGTTCGAGGTCGGACCAGAAATCCGGGTTCCTGTTGGTCTGGCGCGCCAGTTCGCGCGCATCGAGCAAATGACCGAGACCGACATTGTAAGCGGCCAGCGCCATCCAGGTGCGGTCCGGCTCCTTGACTTCGCTGGCGATCCTGTCGCGCAACTGGGCGATATACTGTGCGCCGCCGCGTATGCTTTGTTCCGGGTCCCTGCGATTGTCGATATTCATCAGTTTGGCCGTGCCTTTGGTCAGCATCATAATCCCCTCCACCCCGGTGGGCGACACGGCCTCCGGCTTCCATTGCGATTCCTGATAGGCCATGGCCGCCAGCAGGCGCCAGTCGATATGATATTTGTTGCCGTATTTTACGAACAGCGACTTGTAATCGGGCAGGGTATGGTCAATTTCGGCGTTGTAATGCGCCAGATTGAAATAGCTGTTTTTCACCGCGGCGTCATAGTAACGCTGTTCCAGACGCTTGAGGCCACCGCTTTTTTTGAAAGCCTCGAGAAAATCGCCGGCTTTCCTGGCAATGGCGCCGGAATCCTGCGGAGAAAAGGCCAGGGCCAGCCTGCCGGGGTTGCCCAGCGCCATACCTTTGCCGAGTTCCGGCAAATGCTGCTGCATCACTTTCAGCACATCGATGGGGGCCACTGAAAGATCCACCAGACCCTGCCACAGATCATTGAGCAAAACTTCATAATCATCGTCTGTGCGGCTCCAGTTCAGTTTCGGGTGGGCTTTTTTCAGTTCTTTCAGGATATACACCGCGCCGCTGTCGTAGGGCACCTCGATCTCCCGGTTAAACAGGTGTTTCAGCTTTTTCGGGCGTTTGCCGCCGCGCAGATAGACGACGTAGTGCTGAACATATTTGTAGGGCCTGGAAAACAGGAACAGCGGACGGCTGTCCGGCGTATCCTGAATCCCCGCGATCGCCATGTCTGCCTTGCCAGTGGTCAGCAAACCCGACAACTCGCGCATATTCCCGGCGAAGCGGAATACGGGTTTGACTTGCAGAAAGCCGGCAAAAGCCTCGGCCAGGTCGTGATCGAAACCCCGCAGCGAACCATCGGGGCCTTTATAAACCGTGGTTGGCCCGGCAATGGTCGCTATCACCAGTTCGCCCGATTTCACAACCGAACTCAGGGTGTCGGTCTCGGGGGAATGCAACAGCGGATAGGGCAGCAGCAGACCCAGAAACAACAGGGCGATGAACACCCAGGGCAGATTTTTGCGGAACTTGAGCTGCGACATTATTCTTGTTGGTATCCAGTCGGGTATCACCAAAACAGGGCCGACCATATTATCCGATGGCGCCAGGCGATTCACCCGATGCACCCCATTTATAAACAAAAATAGTCCTCGTCGCCCGGTTAAGGCATTGCCTAAAACTGTTCTCTGGGCTAATCTCCCGGCCCCTTCCGGAGAGATGTCTGAGTGGTTGAAGGAGCACGCCTGGAAAGTGTGTGTACGTTCACGCGTACCGAGGGTTCGAATCCCTCTCTCTCCGCCAAATAAACAAGGCCCCGCATTGCGGGGCTTTTTGTTTTGCGCACGGGTGGTGGTCTGAAAATCTTGCGGCGCTGCAGCCGGTGTCACTCATGTGACAGCAGTGGCCGGAGGCTTCTGCTAGAATGATTCTCCACGCGGCAATCTATGGAGCCACCGACATGAGCGCAGAACAGGCATTATCACAGACCATCGAAGATATGGTCGATGACCGGCGCGGGATCCTCGCGGCGGATGAAAGTACACCAACCATCAAGAAGCGCTTCGACGCGATCAATCTCGAATCCACCGAAGAGACGCGGCGCGCCTATCGTCAGTTGCTGCTGACCACCCAGGGGCTGGGCGAGTACATTGGCGGAGTGATACTTTACGAGGAAACCCTGGGTCAGAAGACTGATGATGGCAAGCCCATGCC
>JALXFQ010000346.1 GCA_027067235.1 Gammaproteobacteria bacterium | reverse complement strand
GACCCGACAGCCCCATGACAACAGAGAAAAAAGATACCGGGAAATGCGCCAGCCGGCCGCTCTTGTCATGCATGATTCAGCCCTCAGCCGCCACAGCTGGATTTGATCGGTTTGACTGGCAGATTCGCCGCTACCTTGCGCGCAGCCTGCTGCGGATCGGTTTCGGATGTGCTTACCACATGAATCCCGCGCGCCGCCATCTTGCGCCTGAAGCCGTCACCGCAGCCGGCAGTAATCAGCACGTCCAGCTGATCGATCGGATGCTCCGCGCCCTGATAGCCGTGCATGGCCATCTCCTTCGGCAGATCCAGACGATCCACCTCGGCCACATCGCCGTCTTTGAACTGGTAGACAAAAAACCGCCGCGCCTTGCCGGCATGTCCGGTAATCGTGCGAAAATTCTGACTGGTGACACCTATTTTCATGTGGATTCCCCTGAATGCGGTCTGTTCATCAAATAATCTGACGCCGACCTTAGCCGACTTTATATAAGAAATGGCTAATATACAGCAATCCACGGGCAGGGCATTGATAATCGTCAATCGACTCGCACGACAATCGGTTCACAAAACCGGCTAACGGTCTTGCGCGGCCGAAATACAGATATTGAACAAAGGAATACGGCCCCGGGCATGAACAGCGCCCAGGCCAGCAGTACCAGGGCAAGACAGTAAAGGCCGGTTCCTGTTTTACTCATGCTTCTTTCTGCGCGCCAGAGGTTCCCACTCTATTGATTTTAATCCTCCCAACAGCTCACAACCTGGTGGCGCCTTGGCATACATCTCGTCAAGCCATTGATCCCAGGCTTTTGTCGCTCTTCCTTTCATGCCCAGGGCTTCACTTTTGGCGTTTATCTCACGCTGCAGAGCTACACATAATCTGGCGTTTTTTTCCGCCTCGCTGCTTTGTGTGCTCGCCGCTGGCGTTTTGTCCGGGCTCTGATTCCTGTCAGCCCGGTTTTCGTTTTTGATTACGGCTCCGGGCTGGCTGGCAATCTGATAGCCGCCAATGCCGCCGGCCAGCAGGCCGATGGCCAGGCCGATCAATAACATGAGTTTGCAGTTCATGGGTTTTCTCCTTTAATACGGGTATTTGATGGTGCAGCCGTCGCCGGCGTCATTGCCAACATCAGTGGTGTCGATTTTTCCACTGTCGGGAACTCGTTCCAGCATTTGTTGCTCGGCGATTGTTTCCTCGTTTTCCTGTGCCATGACAGCGTTCCGCACCTGCAGTGCGGTCCATTATCCCTTGACGCAGTTTCTGTATCTGTTCGGCAAGCCCGGTGGGAAATGCGCCGCTGTCTATGAACTTCCTGCCAAGGCTCAGTGAAAGGTTTTTCTATAGTATACTCTACTGGCTCTTACAGGCATATGCCACGGCCCGTCATATCGCATGGTGCAGGAAGAGGGCCTGCAACAACGTCAAACGCCGCTGTCGATCTTTTGCAACAGCTGCTGCGCCTGCTGGCGCTGGGCGTCGGAACCGGATTTCAGCACTTGCGCAAGCGTGGCCCGGGCCTGTCGCCAGCGACCCATCTCGACATAGGCACTGG
>JALXFQ010000345.1 GCA_027067235.1 Gammaproteobacteria bacterium | reverse complement strand
CCCCGGATTGCTGGTTCCCTCACAGCCGGTCAGTGATTTTGGTGATAAGCTGCAGGCTCTGGTGAGCGATCTGTGGGATACCATGGAAGCCAACGACGGCGCCGGACTGGCGGCGCCACAGATTGGCGTTAACCGGCGAGTGGTGGTGTTACGGGTGGATGCCAACCCGCGCTATCCCGAAGTGGAGCCGGTGCCGCCCACGGTGCTGATCAATCCGGTTATTGAACCCCTGTCCGACGAGATGGAAGACGGCTGGGAAGGCTGCCTGAGCCTGCCCGGTTTGCGCGGGCAGGTGCCGCGCTACACGCATATCCGTTACAGAGGATTTAACGAACAGGGGAAACCACTCGTTCAGGAAGTCAGTGGTTTTCATGCGCGGGTGGCGCAGCATGAGTGCGATCATCTGGATGGTGTTTTGTATCCGATGCGGATGGTGGATATGAGGATGTTTGGGTTTGAGAGTGAGATGGGGGGTTAATTCCGGATACCAAGCTGGGAGTGTCGTGCGCTGAGTTTGGTTGGTACTTGTTGTTGGCGCTGTGTTGGGTGTTGATGCCGCTATCGCGGCGGTTGATTAGATGCGGGGTCGCGGCCCCGCTCGCCGTGTTCATTTCTTTGCTGCGCGGCAAAGAAACGAACCAAAGAAACCGCGCCCCAATACGCCGCCCTGCGGGTTCCCTGCGTTTCTCGCATTTTGCCGCCGCTTGTCGAACTCGCGCACGCGCTCAAACAGCGACAAGCTCTCCTCGGCAAAATACTGCGATACTCGGCGGCATTGAAGGGGGAGAGATAAACGGCTCGCTATCGCATCGCGCGTTTCAGCTCGCTAAGCGAGCGCCCAGTAGCGAAGCGACAGCGAGCCGTTTATCTACCCTTGGATTCAGTCGAGCATCGCAGGCCAGACCGGATCAAGCCCGAACCGCCGGGCTGGTTGAGAAGCGCACGACTGCATGGATGCAGGAGGTAGAGCAATGCAGGAGCAATTGCCGAGATGGCGCGATAGCGCCACCCGCAGGGCCAAATCCAGGGGCCGCCTTTTTTCGTCTCTTTTTTGGCGGCGCACAAAACGGCAGGATAGCCGTTTTGGACGCAGCGAGCGCCCGTAGGGGGATGGACAGGGATGTCCATCATCAAAAAAGGCACACGCCTGCGGGGGCGCGTCCCCGCTTTCAAAATAACTCCGCGATAGCGGCAACAACCCCGACAAGACCCAAAACATCGCAACAAACCCGCGATAGCGGCTCCAAATAATACGGCGCGGGCATATCGACCAAACCCACAGTTAACTCATTGTTTACTTGACTATTATGCTGTAACCTCTCAGGTATTTATGCGGCAGCAATCGCCGCATAACGCCCCAATCCGCTCTTATGCGGCCAATCGGCCGCATAATGTCGGGAAGTGATTTCATGGAAAAATCTGTAACGTATTGATATAGAGTATTTTTATGTTGATTGACAGGAAAGGGAAGGGGCTTATTGCGGCGGATGGGTCGCCGAAATATAGTTATGTTTATAAATAAAATATGAGTCAGATTCATAAAATTATAAAAAATGCTTGTTCTGCAATTGATAAAAATGAAATCGAAGAAGCGAAAAAAATAATAGATACAGGCTATCCTTTTTCTCCATTGAAAAATGAAGGGCGACGATATTCTAATTATCAAAAAATAAAAATATTTATACGCGACGGTTTTATTGACAGATACTCTGGAGATAAAATGATTTTTCCTCCAGTTCTCAGATTAATGTCAAAATTAATGCCAAAAGAATTTCCGTTCCATAAAAACTGGAAAACAACAGAGTGTCACATGGCCTATTGGCAACTATTACCAACAATTGATCATGTTGTTCCTGTATCAAGAGGCGGCAAAGATCAAGAATCAAATTGGGTTTGTACCTCACAATTAAGAAATAGCGCTAAATCAAACTGGCTTCTAGAAGAATTAGGTTGGTATCTTCATGAGCCGGGTGATATTAAAGAATGGGATGGTTTAACTGCCTGGTTTCTAAACTATACTGAGAAAAACAAAAATATACTAAATGACAGTTACATAAGCTCATGGCACAAGGCACTACAAAAAACAAAAAGAGCATAAAGGAGCCTCTGAACAACCCCACCATTCACTGATTCTCGGCCCGAAATCCGGGTTTTGAAGCGCTCAGGGCGTTATTTCCCTCATTTTATTCGTTTTTCCTGTAATTTCCGCCTTTTCGGGCGCAACTCTCCCCCGGTCATGCCAGCTTGTGCCGAAATTGATAGAGGTTCGCCAAGGCAAACAGGGTGTATAACTGCTGGGTATTTTTGAGGGTTCTGGGGACACGAAACTTAATTATGTTGTCAATCCCCAATATTACGCCACCAAAACCCAATCATGCATTCGACCGAATAACCGGGGTTAAAGTAACATTAAACCTGGAAAAGCGGCCCGCACCGGTATTCCACCCCCATACAGAGTTATTCAGGCACTAATCCCGGCCCCCAGCTCCCCCAACAACCGCCAGACCGCCTGTATCCGATTCTCGTTCTCTACAAAATCCCCTTTGAGCAACAATTTCTCCGGGCCGTCCAGGGCGTAATGTTTCGGCTGTAGCTGAATCAGGTTGATAATCTTCATGGGATCGATATTCGCGTTTGGGCGGAAGGTAACGCGGCCGCCTTTGGGGCCGACTTCGATTTTTCGGATGTCAAAAGGCCGGGCTTTCAGTTGTAGTGCAGAGATACGCAGCAGGGCGTCGGCTTCGTCTGGCAGGGAGCCGAAGCGGTCCACCAGTTCCACCTTGATGTCGGTGAGTTCTTCTTCGCTGTGCGCGGCGGAGATGCGTTTGTACAGTATCAGGCGCGTGTGTACGTCGCTGATGTAGTCGGCGGGTATCAGCGCCGGAAAGTGCAGGTTGATTTCCACGCCGTCGCTGTCGGGTTCTTCGTCCAGCTGCAATTCTTCGCCCTTGTTCATGGACTTGATGGCGCGGTTGAGCAGGTCGCTGTAGAGGGCAAAGCCCACTTCATCCACCTGGCCGCTCTGGTTCTCGCCCAGTATTTCGCCCGCGCCGCGGATTTCCAGGTCGTGGGTGGCAAGGGTGAAGCCAACGCCCAGGCTTTCCAGCGATTCGATAGCCTGCAGGCGCTTTCTGGCGTCGGCGGTGAGGCCCTTGACGGGCGGAGTGATGAGATAGGCGTAGGCCAGATGGTGCGAGCGGCCGACGCGGCCACGCAGCTGGTGCAGTTGCGCCAGGCCGAATTTGTCGGCGCGGTTGATGAGCATGGTGTTGGCGCTGGGTATGTCGATACCGCTTTCGATGATGGTGGAGCACACCAGCACATTGAAACGCTGGTGGTAGAAGTCCTGCATCACGCGTTCCAGTTCGCGCTCGCGCATCTGGCCGTGGGCGGAGCGGATTTCTGCCTGCGGAACCAGTTGCTGCAGGCGTTCGGCCATGTTGTCCATGGTCTTGACGTCGTTGTGCAGGAAATAGACCTGACCGCCGCGGCGCAGTTCGCGCACTATGGCTTCGCGCAGCAGGCTGTCGCGCCATTCGGTGACGAAGGTTTTCACCGCCAGCCGGCCCTGCGGCGGGGTGCCGATGATGGAAATGTCGCGCAGGCCGGACAGGGCCATGTTGAGCGAACGCGGGATGGGCGTGGCTGTGAGGGTGAGTATGTCTACTTCGGAACGCAGTTTTTTCAGCGCTTCCTTGTGGCGCACGCCGAAGCGGTGTTCTTCGTCAATGATGATGAGGCCGGGGTTTTTCAGCTTTACGTCCTTCTGCAGCAAACGGTGGGTGCCGATGACAATATCCACCTTGCCGGCGGCCAGGCCGTCGAGTGTGGCCCGGGCTTCCTTTTTACTCTGGAAACGCGACAGTAACTCAATGCGAAACGGCAGGTCGGCAAAGCGGTCGAGGAAATTCTGGTAATGCTGGCCCGCCAGCAGGGTGGTGGGGGCAAGCACAATGACCTGCTTGCCGTCGTAAGCGGCGAGAAAGGCGGCGCGCAGGGCGACTTCGGTCTTGCCAAAGCCGACATCGCCACAAACCAGTCGGTCCATGGGACGGTCGGATTCCATGTCGTTGAGTACGTCCTCGATGACTTTTTCCTGATCGGGGGTTTCCTCGAACGGGAATCTGGCGGCGAATTCGGCGTAGGCGTCGTCGCGCGCGCTGAAGGCGTGGCCGCGTCGCGCCGTGCGCCGGGCGTGTATTTCCAGCAATTCGGCGGCGGCGTCATGGGCCTTCTGCCGCGCCTTGCGTTTGGCCCGCGCCCACAGTTCGCCGCCCAGCTTGTGCAGCGGCGCGCTATCGGGATGCGCGCCCACGTAGCGGCTGATCAGATGCAATGACAGCACCGGCACATACAGCTTGTCGCCATCCCGGTATTCCAGGGTCAGGTATTCACCTTCGATATCGCCCACGGTCATGGTGGTGAGGCCGAGATAGCGCCCAACGCCGTGTTCTTCGTGCACCACCGGGTCGCCGATTTTCAGCTCCGCCAGCGAGCGGATCATGGCGTCGGAATCGCGGGTTTTGCGCCCGCGCCGGCGGCGCTGCATGACTTTTTCGCCGTATAGCTGCTTTTCGGTGATGACGGAAATGGCGGGCTGATCC
>JALXFQ010000344.1 GCA_027067235.1 Gammaproteobacteria bacterium | reverse complement strand
CACAGCCGCGCAAGACGGCGTTGCCGGGGGCGCAATGATGCGTATGAGTACGCCGCAGGGCGAGGTGAAGATATGCCTGCCCCTGCCTGGCCGCCACAATGTCATGAATGCGCTGGCAGCCAGCGCCGCGGCGCTGGCCGGCGGCGTCAGCCTGGCGCAGATCAGACAGGGGCTGGAAAACATGCAGCCGGTTCCCGGCCGTCTGCTGCTGCGGCGCGGAGAGAACGGCGCGATGGTGCTGGACGACAGTTACAACGCGAACCCTGCTTCCATGGCGGCGGCGCTGGAAGTATTGGCGGAATGTGCCGGCGAGAAAATACTGGTCATGGGGGACATGGGCGAGCTGGGTGAGGATGCACTCAGCCAGCACCGGCAGATCGGCGCTCTGGCCAGAGACAAAGGCATCGATCGGCTGCTGGCAGTGGGTGAACTGTCCCGTGCCGCGGTGGAAGCTTTCGGCGCAAACGCTCGCTGGTTTGAGGACCAGGCGGCTTTGCTGGCGGCGCTGCAGCCGCAGCTGAACAGAAATGTGAACGTGCTGGTGAAGGGCTCGCGGGCAAGTCGCATGGAGCGGATCAGTCAGGCGCTGATGGGGGACTAGGTCTTGTTATTTCATCTTATTGACAATCTGGCGGATGAAATCAGCGCGCTGAATGCGTTCCGCTACCTGACCTTGCGGGGCATACTCAGCGTACTCACCGCGCTGTCCATTGCCCTGTTTCTCGGGCCGGTGATGATCCGCAAGCTGAAGCATTACCAGATAGGCCAGTCGGTGCGCGATGACGGCCCCAGCACGCATCTGGACAAGCGTGGCACGCCGACCATGGGCGGTGCCCTGATTATCGTATCCATTACCGTGGCGACCCTGTTATGGGCCGATCTGTCCAACAAGTTTGTCTGGGTGGCGTTGTTTACCCTGCTCAGTTTTGGCGCCATCGGCTGGGTGGACGATTACAAGAAGGTCGTACACAAGGACCCCAAGGGCCTGAGCGCGAAAAAGAAAATGTTCTGGCAAAGTCTGTTTGGCCTGACGGCTGTCGGCGTGCTCTACGCCACCGCCAGTACGCCGGCGGAAACGGCGCTGCTGGTGCCGTTTTTCAAACAGGTCATGATTCAGCTCGGGCCGCTGTATCTGCTGCTGGGCTATTTCGTTGTCGTCGGCACTTCCAATGCCGTGAACCTGACCGACGGCCTCGACGGCCTCGCCATACTGCCAACCGTCATGGTGGCGGGCGCCCTGGGCATTTTTGCCTACGTCGTCGGCAACGCCATCTATTCCGAATATCTCGGCTTTCCCTTTATCAAGGGAGCCGGGGAGCTGCTGGTGATCTGCGGTGCGGTAGTGGGCGCCGGCCTCGGTTTTCTCTGGTTCAACACCTATCCGGCGCAGGTGTTCATGGGTGATGTCGGGGCGCTGGCCCTGGGCGCATTGCTGGGCGTGATCGCCCTGGTTGTGCGGCAGGAGATCGTGCTGTTCATCATGGGCGGCGTGTTCGTGATGGAGGCTGTATCGGTGATGATTCAGGTGGGTTCGTTCAAAACCCGCGGCAAACGCGTTTTTCGCATGGCGCCGCTGCATCATCACTATGAACTGAAAGGCTGGCCCGAACCGCGCGTAATCGTGCGTTTCTGGATTATTTCCCTGATGCTGGTGCTGGTGGGGCTGGCGACCCTCAAGCTGAGATGAATGGTTTTGCGCACAGTCAACACAACAGCGGCATTGCCGCGCAGCAGGCGATGCCCATGAGCGCGCCGGTGCCGGACCAGGCGCTGGTGGTCGGACTGGGTCAGACCGGCCTGTCCGTTGTGCGCTATCTGAAACAGTGCGGCTGTGATGTCAGCGTGGTCGATTCGCGCGCCAATCCGCCCGGGCTGGCGCAGCTGCGCAGCCAGTTCCCGCAGGTGCCGGTACGCACGGGCGGATTCGATGCCGCGCTGTTTGCCGATGCCGATACGCTGGTGGTCAGCCCCGGCGTATCCGTACGTACGCCGGTGATCGCCGAAGCAGCCGGGCGTGGAGCGGAACTGATCGGCGATGTGGAGCTGTTCTTGCGTGCCAACCGCAAACCGGTGATCGCCATTACCGGCTCCAATGGCAAGAGCACGGTGACCGAATTGACTGCGGCAATGCTGCGCGATGCCGGCCAGCGGGCGGTTGCGGCAGGCAATATCGGCCGGCCGGTGCTGGATCTGCTGGCGCTGGACGACTACGACGTGGCGGTACTGGAACTGTCCAGCTTTCAACTGGAAACCACGCACAGCCTGAACAGCGTCGCAGCGGTGGTGCTGAATCTGTCGGAAGATCACATGGACCGCTATGCTGATGTGGCCGAGTATGCTGCCGCCAAATCGGTGGTCTATGGCGCCGCTGGCCGTGTTGTGCTGAACCGGGATGACAGCCGGGTGATGGCCATGGAGTTTGATTCCGCAGCCGAGATCGTCAGCTTCGGCCTGTCCCGTCCGGTCACCACCGACGATTTCGGGCGCGTCGACATCGACGCTGAAAGCTGGCTGGTCAAGGGTGAAAACAGGCTGTTGCGTGTGGACCGGATGGTCATGCCCGGCAGCCACAACCAGGCCAATGTACTGGCGGCCATGGCGCTGGCGGAAACTCTGGGCGTGGCGCCCGAAGCGGCGGCGGATACAGCGCGCCGGTTCGGCGGTCTCACTCACCGCTGCAAGCTGGTGGCCGACAAAAATGGCGTGCTCTGGATCAATGATTCCAAGGCGACCAATGTGGGCGCCACGGTTGCCGCGCTGCAGGGCATGAACCGGCCGGTGGTGCTGATCGCCGGCGGCGAGGGCAAGGGCGCGGATTTTACCGCGCTGAGACAGCCACTGCGCGACCACGTGCGCAGGCTGATTCTGCTGGGCAGGGACAAACAGCTGATCGCCGACGCGATTGGCGATGCTGCCGAGGTGATGCTGGTGGATACCATGGAGCAGGCGGTGGCCGCGGCGGCGGCACAGGCCGAACCCGGCGATGTTGTCCTGCTGTCACCGGCCTGCGCCAGTTTTGACATGTACCGGAATTTTGCCGAGCGCGGCGAGCATTTTGCAGCGCTGCTGCGGGAGATGACGTCATGAGCGCGGTGATTTCCACGCCACGCCGCATGTTGAGCGACCTCAACGCCGACCCGGTATTGCTGGGCGCCCTGATTATTCTGCTCAGCTTTGGCCTGGTTATGGTCTATTCGGCCTCCATCGCCATCACCGGCGGCAACAGCGCGCTGATCAAGCACGCGGTCAATATTGGCGTCGGCTTGCTGCTTATGGCCTATCTGACCCGGGTGCCGCTGAAAAACATCGAAAGTCTCAGTCCGCTGTTGTTGCTGGGCGGCATTGTACTGATTGCCCTGGTGTGGATCCCGGGCGTGGGGCAGCGCATCAACGGCTCGGCTCGCTGGCTGTCGCTGGGCGGTTTTCGCTTGCAGCCGGCAGAGATCATGAAGCTGGCAATGGTGGTCTATGTGGCGGGTTATCTGGATCGCCGTCACAAACAGTTGCATGAATTCAAAAAGGGCATGCTGAACATGACCCTGATTACCGCCGCGGTGGTGCTGATCCTGCTGCTGCAGCCGGATTTCGGCAGCGGCGTGGTTATCACCGCTACGGTTTTCGGCATGTTGTTCCTGGCCGGCGTGCGACTGTGGCATTTTCTGGCCGTGGTGACAGCGGGAATCGCGGCCATGGCCTCGCTGGCGTGGATGGCGCCTTACCGGGTGGCGCGACTGACCTCGTTTCTGGATCCCTGGAGCGATGTCTACGACAAGGGCTTCCAGCTGGTGCAGGCGCTGATCGCCTTTGGCCGCGGTGGGCTGTTTGGCGTCGGCATCGGCGCCAGCGTGCAGAAACTGCACTACCTGCCGGCCGCCAATACCGATTTCCTGCTGGCGGTGATCGGCGAGGAACTGGGCTTTGCCGGCGTGCTTTTCGTGATCTCGCTGTATACCGTGCTGGTATGGCGGGGCTTCCGCATTGCCGCGCGCGCCGAGGCCCAGCGCAAGTATTTTGTGGCGCGCCTGGCACAGGGCGTTTCCCTGCTCATCGCTTTTCAGGCGATCATCAATATCGGCGTAAACCTGGGCGTGTTGCCGACCAAGGGTCTGACGTTGCCGTTTCTGTCCTGGGGCGGCAGCAGCATGTTCGTTTCCTGCGCTGCCATGGGTCTGCTGCTGCGCGCGGCACTGGAGACCGGCGGCCGGAAAAGGGGGCGTGTCTGATGCCTGGCCGCACTCTCATGATCATGGCGGGCGGCACCGGTGGACATGTCTATCCGGCGCTGGCGGTAGCGCGTCTGCTGATGGACAGGGGCGTGTCCATCGTCTGGCTGGGCAATGCCGGAAAGATCGAGCAACGCGTGGCCGAACAGGCCGGCATCCCGTTCGAAGCCATCTCGGTAAAAGGCGTGCGCGGCAACGGCCTGTTGCGCTGGCTGGGCATGCCGTTTTCGGTAATTCGCTCGATGCGGGAAATTTCCCGCATCGTTTCCCGCCATCAGCCTGCGGCGGCGCTGGGCATGGGTGGTTTTGTCACCGGCCCCGGCGGTGTGGTGGCCTGGATGCATCGCATACCGCTGCTGTTGCACGAGGCCAACACGGTTGCCGGCATG
>JALXFQ010000343.1 GCA_027067235.1 Gammaproteobacteria bacterium | reverse complement strand
CACCACGCCCGATGAAGCGGGGCCGGACGATGCCAGGCCATAAGCATACAGGCGCGGGGCCACCGCCAGATTCAGTTTGTCGATGCGAGCCAGCAGCTCGGGTAGATCTTCGATCAGGTTGTACAAATCAGGATCGTCCAGGTAGCCGGGCTGATGGGCCTGGGCTTCTCCCAGATCCATGTCAGTAACATTGCGCTCGCTGGCGTCCAGCATGCCGCCAATCAGTGCGGTATAGAGAATCATCACCAGCGCCGCCAGCGCCATGGCCCCACCCGTGACCAGGCTGCGCCGCCAGTCCCGCACTATATTGCGCGCCGCCATGGAAAGAACGAGCATCAGTGACGTTTTTTCAGACTGGACAACGAAAACAGACCCGGGTCAACAGGGACATTCAGTTCCAGTTCCTGGTAATCGATGCGCGTATATTCACCGGGCTTGTCAGCAGGGGTCAAGGTCAGGGTCGCGGGTCGGGGCTGGCCGCCCAGCGTTTTCACATCGGAAAAATCAAGCGTGCGCGCCACCTTACCATCTTCATCGAAATATTCCTCGTGCAGCGGCAGTAACGGATTTTTCTGCACCAGCAGCACCCGTTTACCCCAGACCACAGCGGCGTCGGGCTTCGGCGTCAGGGTGAATTCCATCACCTGCCTGCCGTCGCGCTCACCCTCGAAGTTGATCTGCGGCGTGTAATCATCCACCATGCGCGATTCTTTCACCAGATCATCGTTGGTGAAATGACTACCCATCCAGGAACCGGACATCATGGCCGAGGTCAGGCGAATGGTGCGGTCGATTTTCGGCAAATAGGTATAAATGCTGTTACCTGTTTTCAGGGTCGCGGCGCCTTTCTCCTTGAGCGGCGCGAGAATACGCACCAGAGTTTTGTCCCTGCCCTGTGACCAGATCTCCATTTTCATGGTGCGGGTGTAGCGCCGGGTGTGAACCGTCATGCTGGCGATGGCGTGGGATGATGATCCGCGCCACAGGTCGTCCACCTGGTTCAGAATCTTGCTGGCGCGGTTGGTGGAGGTCTGCTGTTTGTCCGCCAGCGATGAAATAGACAAAACGGACAGGATAATAACGAGTAGGATACGGGCTGGTTTCATCATGGCTTCCTGCGCGAGAATTGCAGCAAGTGTAACCTATCGAGAATCGGTTTTTGTCTGTATTCCTCAATTTCACTTTTTTCATCAGCCCGCAGGTACTGGTCGCCGCCTGTTACCTGGACGCGCGGGTCCTGCCGGTCGTCAGCGGGTTTGTGGCGCTGTTCATGAAGATGGAAATGGCTTGGCGCATGACGTTCGCATCCTTGACCGCTGGTTTCCGGATGCGTGAGGCTTTACTGCGACTGGCTGACGTTGAACCCTTACCCGGACCAGGGGCTTTGTATCCGGGACGTAAAAAACGGCGCGGTCCCGAGACCGCGCCGCAGCTTCAGCAGCGACATCCCTGTCATGAACGTTACCCGGGGCTATTCAGCAACCCCGGCATGGTGTCAGTCTCGCAGATATAGGAACTGGCCCTGGACACACCGGACTTGCCGGCCAACTCGCCCTCATCGAACACGGCGGCGCCGATCTGACTGTATTGACGATCCAGCTTGCCCAGTCTGTCAGCGCCAGTGAAATCCGGGCGATAGAAATTGTGTTTGCTGGCAGCAACATGATAGGGCGTGATGGCGATCATGCCGTAGTGTTTGACCAGCGCCGTGGAGCCTGCCTGTGCAGCACCTGCCGTCCCGGCCAGAATGGCCAGCGTCATGATTGTGGATTTAAGCATTTTCATGGGTCACCTCGTTTTGTGTATTCACAAGACAAGACCCGGCGCGGGGGGCGAACATTACATTTTTTTGCAAAACCGGCGATTCATGGGAGAATGTTTTGCATGAAACCATCCATTCTCGGCGTGATCCTGAAGTTCGCCCAAACCCTGAAATTCAGGCAGTTGTTCCTGCTCACCGGCGGGCTTTTCCTGCTCGACCTGGTTATTCCCGACCGCATACCTTTTGCGGATGAATTGCTGCTGGGGCTGGTCACCCTACTGCTGGCGAGCTGGAAGAAAGAAGACAATACGACCCGGGCGCAGCAACCCGGTGAAACAGTAACAGGACGTGTTATTGAGGGAGAAGTGACAGACAAGAAGTGGGAAGAATAGTTGTTGGTGATTGGTGATTGGTGATTGGTGATTGACAGAAGCCAGACCCGCTAACCAGTCACTAATCCAGCAAATACGACACCAGTCCATCCGCCAGTTTCGGCTCGAACCAGGTGGATTTGGGCGGCATCACATTGCCGCTGTCGGCCACGGCCATGAGCTGGTCGAGGCTGGTCGGGTAGAGTGAGAACGCCACCGCCATTTCGCCCGAGTCCACCCGCTTTTCCAGACCTTCCAGGCCGCGAATACCGCCGACGAAGTCGATGCGGGTATCGGTGCGCGGATCGTGGATATCCAGCACCGGGGACAGCAAATGATCGGCCAGCACGCTGATATCCAGGCTTTTTACCGGGTCACTGGAGGCGATCCACTCGGGTCTGGCGGTAAGCTTGTACCAGTTGCCGTTCAGGTACATGCCCACTTCGCCGGGTCTTGCCGGTCTAAACGCTTCGGCCGATTGCTGCACTGTAAATCCGGCCTGCTTTATCGCGTCGAGGAAACCGCTCTCGTCCAGCCCGTTCAGATCCTTCACCACGCGGTTGTAATCCAGTATCTGCACCTGGTTATCCGGAAACATGGCGGCCAGGCAGTAGTTGTAGTTTTCCTCGCCGGTGTGATCGGGGTTGGCTGCCCTGCGTTGCGCAGCGACGCGCGAGGCCGCCGCCGTGCGATGGTGGCCGTCCGCCACATACAGGGTGTTCAGACGCTCGAATTCCGCTGAAATCTGCCCGACCTGCTGTGGATCGTCCACCACCCACAGCTGATGGCGCACGC
Organism: Gammaproteobacteria bacterium; assembly: GCA_027067235.1. GTDB lineage: Bacteria > Pseudomonadota > Gammaproteobacteria > QOAV01 > QOAV01 > QOAV01. Next base: position 11,097 of record JALXFQ010000343.1, on the reverse strand, counting down.
CGGTAAAGTCGGTCATGACATCCACATCCGGAGTGCTTTGGGTCACGTTTTCCAGTATTTCATCCAGCAGCGCGGTATGCTTGTAAGTCAGGAACACCGGACTGGGCTGGGCGTTGAGCATATCGATCTGACGGGCGCGATCGTCTTCCTTGTCCGGCCGGGTAAATTCATGTTTCTTGATACGGCCGTCGTCATAGGCCTCGGTGGAGGCAACGCCAACAAAACCGGTTTGCCGGTGATCACCCATGAACTGGCGATAAACGTAATAGGCAGGCTGTGCGTCCTGCGCCAGCACGCCCTGCGCAATCATTTTGCGGAAATTGTCCACACCCCGCTGGTACACCTCGTCGGAGAAAGGACTGACCGAATCGTCAAATTCTATTTCAGGGCGGGATATGCGCAGGAAACTGCGTGGATTGCCCTGCGCCAGTTTTTTCGCCTCGGCCCGGTTCACCACATCATAGGGTGGCGCAACGGTATCAGAGACAGATTCGGGCGCGGGACGGACGGCGGCAAAGGGCTTGACGATAGAAGGCATGGTTCCTGTCTCAAAAACGAAAACGGCCCCGCCAATCATGACGGGGCCGCGTAGTTTAATCGTTGAGAAGGCGAATGGCTATTTGTTACGCCAGTTTTGCGCGAAGGAATATTGCGCGCCAATATTGTAGGTATCGATTTCCTCGTTACGCACATCGTTGTAGCGTTCGGCTTCAGCGCGAACCGCCACGCCATTATTGAATTTGTATTTTACGCCAACGCCCCACATGCCCTCGGTACCGTTGCCAAAACCGTTGGCATCCCAGCGATAAATGCCAGCCTTGCCTAGAATGGCGAGGTTTTTACCCAGCGGATAGGAGCCGACGCCCGCGACATTGGTGCCGTTAATGTCAAATTCATGCTCAGTCGTGGAAAAACTGCCGAGATCAACCCAGCCTCCCTCGATGCCCCAATAGGGGTTGAGCTGATAGCCGGCGTAGAGCCGCCCAACCGTGTCGGTATTGTCCACGGGCGATTCGTGTTTGTATTCGGAAGTACCGACACCGGCGCCGGCGTACCAGCCGTTCCAGTCCTCCCAGGATTCCATGCGATCTGTATGCAGGACATGAATACCTTCGTGATTATTGGCACTGACCTGGGCACAGTCCGCACATTCGCGGTACTCACCCGCCGTCGCCGCAAGCGGCGCGACAACAGCAACGGACAGCAGTATTTTGGCAGCTGGGATCTTCATGACTTTCTCCGACCTTTTTCATAAATAACATCCATTTGCCAACTTTACCTCAAGACAACATTAAATTACAAACTTAAATTACTATTTTTACGGGAAATTAGACACCAGGCTGCTGACCGTAAAAAAAGCGCGGCCAGCCGCGCTTTTTCTTTCCCGCCAGCGTCGGGCTTTTCAGACCGCCCGCTGCAGCGCTTCGATGCGCACATCCAGAGGCGGATGAGAGGAAAACAGCCTGGCGATCTTGCCGCCGGTAATGCCGAAAGCCGCCATTTCGTCGGGCAGTGGCGGCTGATCCGCAGCCAGTTTCAGACGCTCAAGCGCATTAATCATTTTCTGCTTGCCGGCGAGACGCGCGCCGCCGGCATCGGCGCGGAATTCGCGCTGTCGCGAGAACCAGGCGACGACCATGCTCGCCAGTACGCCGAACAGCATCTGAAAAACCATGTCAGCAATAAAATATCCAAAGCCCGGGCCGCGATCCTCATTGTCTCCACGCAACATCGAATCGATAAAGAAAGCCGCAATTTTGGCAAAGAAAATGACAAACGTATTCACCACACCCTGAATCAGGGTCAGAGTCACCATGTCGCCATTGGCCACGTGGGTGATTTCGTGGCCGATCACCGCTTCCGCCTCGTCGCGGTTCATGGCCCGCAACAGTCCGCTGCTGACGGCCACCAGCGCGTTATTCTTGCTGGCGCCGGTAGCAAAGGCGTTCACCACGGGCGCATCGAAAACGCCCACTTCCGGCATGCCGATACCGGCAGCGTCGGCCTGCCTGCGCACGGTCTCCATCAGCCATTGCTCGGTTTCATTGCCTGGCTGCTCGATGACGTGCACACCGGCCATGCGTTTGGCCGACCATTTCGACATCAGCAGGGAGATAAAGGCACCGCCCATGCCGAAAATTGCCGAGAAAACCAGCAAGGAGGTATAGTTGATGCCCTTGGACGAGAGGTAATAATCCAGTCCCAACAGCTTCATCACAAAGCTGAGCACCAGCAGCACGGCGATGTTGGTCGCCAGAAAGTAAAAAATTCTTCTCATGATTCCGCTCTATGGAGGTTCAGAACTTATGTATAAGGGCTTTATTGCCGCATATCAAGACCCGCACGTATGCAGGACGTTGGTATGACCAGAGCATTCGATGAAAAATCCGAGCAGATCCGGGCTGTTCACGCCCGATTTATTCACAGCGTGGTTCACGCCTGTCACAATCGTGAAAATCTTCCACCGCTGCAACAGGCGCTGGACCGGTTTGCGCAGCAGGGCTGGGAGCCGCTGGTGAAAGCGGTGCGGCGCATCATTGCAGGCGAACGCGGTGATGATTTGCTCAACGGCCTCGATGACGAAGACGCCGTCATATTGCAAAGCATACTGACAGGCCTGCAAAACCCGGACACCCTGCCCGACCCGGATCAGAAGCCCGACGGTTCGCATGCCGCGCCGGGGCTGGCGCAAATGATATTCGCCGCCGGTCGGGGCGATGCCGCTGCATTGCAGGGGCTGGCAGTAATGGCGGAGCAGATGACCCGGGCAGGCGGCGAAATGGCCCTGCTGGGTGGACGCATGCGCGATCTCATCAATGGCGAACGTAGCAGCGCGAAACTCACCAGAGGCATGGGCGCGCAGGGAAAAAGCCTGGTGTATTCCATACTCGAAGAACTGGGCAAACTTGCGGGGTAAAACCGCCCTGTTTGCGTAAGGCTTCTTGGTTCAGCTGTCCGTTTGGAGTTAAGATAAAGCCCTGAACCCACCCGGAGGAGAACACAACAATGAAAAAAATCATTCCTGTTTTACTGGCGTCAGCACTGGCTTTCGGCGCTGCCGCCGCCCACGCCGAATACCTGATCAAATTTTCCCACGTGGTCGCGCCGGGCACGCCCAAGGGCAAGGCCGCCGATCTGTTCGCCAGACTGGTCAGCGAGCGCATGGCGGGCAAGGTCAAAGTGGAGGTTTTCCCCAACTCCCAGCTGTATAACGACAACAAGGTAATGGAGGCCATGCGCCTGTCGGACAGCAAGACCACCGGCATCATGGCGGCTCCCAGTCTGTCCAAATTCGTCAAGTTCTCGAAGACTATACAGGCTTTCGACATCCCTTATTTATTCAATGATATCGATGACGTTCACAAACTGGTGGATTCACCGGTGATGGCGACCATGACCGACCCGCTGGAAAAGAAAGGCCTGAAGGCGTTGAGCCTGTGGGACAACGGCATGAAAGTGTTTTCCATCCGTGGCGACAAGCCGCTGAAAAAGACACCGGATGACTTCAACGGCAAGAAATTCCGCATCCAGTCGTCGGAAGTTCACGCGGCGATGATCAAGGCGCTGGGCGGGGTGCCGCAGAAACTGCCGTTCAAGGAAGTCTATCAGGCGCTGTCGCAGGGCGTGGTGGATGGTCAGGAGAACGCCTGGTCCAATGTCTATTCCAAGAAATTCTACGAAGTGCAGGACTTTATCACCGTATCCAACCATTCCTATCTCGGTTACATGGTGGTGGTCAGCGCGGCCTTCTGGAACGGCCTGCCTGACGACATTCGCAACCAGTTGACAGACATCATGACCGAAGCCACCGCCGCCAACCGCCAGTTTGCCGCTGAAGCCGACCAGGGCGACCGCGCCAAAATCGAAGCCGCGGGCAAGGCAAAAGTGGTTGAGCTGACCGATGAAGAGCGGGCGCAGTGGAAAGCGGCGGTTGCCGGCGTCGAGGATCAGTTCAAAGACCAGATCGGCGCGGATTTACTGAAAAAGGTTCACGAAGTCATCGGCCACTGAGCCGGAAAACACATCGTTGGGGCGGATCTATCCGCCCCTACCGGGAGTAATCCGGTGAACAGAATCCTCGAAATTTTCGAAAAAACCATCATCAGCGTGGGCCTGGGCGCGGCCACCTTGCTGATGTTCGCCAATGTGGTGTTGCGCTACGGTTTCCATACCGGTCTGCCCTGGGCGCTGGAGGCAGTGCAATACCTGTTCGCCTGGGTGGTGCTGATCGGCGCGGCCTATGGCTTTCGCGTCGGCGCGCATCTTGGCATCGACATACTGGTGGAACGCTTTTCCGAAGCGCATCAGCGCATCATTTCCCTGATCGCGCTGGCGGCCTGTCTGATCTTCATCGTGACGGTTTTCTGGCTGTCCATCCGCTACACCATCAAGATTCACCAATGGGGCGACCTGACTCTGGATCTGCAGATCCCGCAATGGATTCCCTACCTCGCCATCCCCGTGGGGCTGGGCCTGATGATTCTGCATCTGCTGCAAATCGGCGTGGAAATCTGGCGCGGTGAAACCCTGCGCATTCATTCCAGCGAAGCAAGCCAGGCGCTGGATGAAATCGACTGAGGAACACTGACCATGGCGGCAACGGTACTTTTTGTTGGCTTGCTTGTTCTGTTACTGATTGGCGTACCCATCGCCATCGCATTGGGGCTGTCGAGCCTGGCGTTTACCGTGTTCGCCACCGACGATTCGCCCGTCATCATCGCGCAGAAGCTGTTCGACACCATGGAGCACACCACCCTGCTGGCGATTCCTTTCTTTATTCTGTCGGCGCATTTCCTCACCACCGGCGGCGTGTCGCAGCGGCTGGTGGATTTCGCCAAGGCGCTGGTGGGCTGGATGCACGGCGGGCTGGCCATGGCCACGGTGGTGGCCTGCATGTTCTTTGCCGCCATTTCCGGCTCGTCACCCGCCACCGTCGTCGCCATCGGCTCCATCATGATTCCCGGCATGATCAAGGCTGGTTATGACAAACGCTTCGCCGTCGGCGTGGTCGCCACCTCCGGCAGCATCGGCATACTGATTCCACCGTCCATACCGATGATCGTCTACGCCGATGCAGTGGAAGAATCGGTGGGTAAAATTTTCATCGCCGGCATATTGCCCGGCATACTCATGGGTTCTTTCCTGCTGCTGGCCACCTGGTTCACCGCCAAACGCATGGGCATGCCGCGTGAGCCGTGGCGCGGCTGGGGTTATCTCGCCCAAGCCTTCGTGCGCGCATTCTGGGGATTGTTGCTGGTGGTGATCGTCGTCGGCGGCATCTACGGCGGCGTGTTCACGCCCACCGAAGCGGCGGCGGTGGCGGCGGTTTATTCAGCTTTCATTGCGCTGGTGGTACACAAGGACATGGGCATCAGGGACATCCCCGACGTGATGCTGCAATCGGCAAAAATGACCTCGGTGCTGCTGTTCATCATCGCCTGCGCCATGATCTTCGCCCATGTGCTGACCGAAGAACAGATTCCGCAGCATCTGGCGCAATCGGTGCTGTCCTCCCAGCCCAGCCCGTGGATGTTCCTGCTGCTGGTCAACGTCATACTCTGGTTCGCCGGTGATTTCATGGAGCCTTCCGCCATATTGCTGATCATGGCGCCGCTGTTTCACCCTATTGCTGTCTCGCTGGGCATCGACCCCGTACACCTCGGTATCGTCATGACCACCAACATGGAAGTGGGCATGATCACGCCACCGGTGGGACTGAACCTCTATGTGGCGGCCGGCCTGTCCGGCATGAGTCTGGGCGAAGTCACCAGGGCGGCGTTGCCGTGGATGTTCGTACTCATCGCCGCACTGCTGGTGATTACCTATGTGCCGTGGATCAGCATGGCGCTGGTGGAAGCGCTTTACTGATACACCAGCCCGTCTTCCAGAACAAACCGCTCGAACGGCGCGCGTTGTTCGGCGCTGATGCGGTAGGGTTTGCCGGTTTTCAGGGAGACGAACAGAGCCTCCTGGGTGCCTTCGGCCACCAGTTCCTGTTCGCCGTTGCAAAAACGGTAGGCCAACAGCACCGAAATCCGCCGCAAATCCCGAATCCACAGCTGGATGGTCACTTCGTCGCACAGGCTCATGGGCTTGTGATAGCGAATACAGGTTTCAGTCACCACCCCCATGAAGCCTTTTGCTTCCAGCGTTTCCACCGCATAGCCGGCTTGCTCCATCAGGCGCTGGCGGGCAATCTCCAGCCATTGCAAGAAAACGATGTTGTTGACGTTCTGGTTGCTGTCGATATGAAAGGAATATACCGGTAGCCGTAACTCGACGTGGCTTTTTTCCATCAGACCGCGGCCCGCGTATCCCGCTCGGGACCGGCGGCTTTCATAACATAGGGCTCGAACAATGCATATTCCCGGGGCGACAGGCGATAGGGTCGTTGCGTTTTCAGCGAAACAAACAGGCCTTTCTGCTCACCGCTGGCTGCCAGTTGTCCATCGCCGCGGTAAAAGCGAATCTGCATGGTAGCCGCAATGCGGCTCAGGTGACTGATCCACAATTCGGTCTGCACATGATCACCCAGCAGCAAGGGTTTTCTGTAGTCAATACAGGTGGTACGCAAAACCGGCGCGAAACCTCTTTTTTTCAGTTCCGCCAGAGGCAGACCCACGGCTTCCAGCAAGCGGATGCGGGCAATTTCCATCCATTCGATATAAATCAGGTTGCTGACATGGCGATTGCTGTCGATATTGAACGAATATACCGGCTGTTCGAAACGGATCCTTTTACACAAAACTGCGCCCTTTATTTTTGCCACCGGCACTGGAACGGGCCTGAAACCCGGGGAGTATCAGACAGACTGTGTTTTTATACAGCTCCAGGACTCATGTTTGCAAGTATTTTACGCCCTGGCTCGCCATGTGGCCGATCGCGGACAAGCTGTCGGGCTGTATAAACACTGCGGGCAAGTGCTGGCCGGGCGGCGGCCTGCCAGTTTACCGCCTGGTGTACGGAAGCGCCCGGTTGCCGGTCTTGCCGAATTGTCTGGCGAATGCCTCTGCCGCGCGTATGGCGTCCTCGTTTGGCGCCGTTGCCGCAGCTTCCGCAGGCCGGGCCGTCTCTTTCGAAGAAGCCGCCCGGGGCAAACCGGACTCTTGCGGCATAACGATGCCCGCTTCTTCCGCTGATTTGAGTATCGCGCCAATAGCCGTATTCAAACGTTTCTCCAGATCCTGCTCTTTTGCCTGGCGCGCTTTTTCCGCTTCGATTTCATCCTTGTGGGCCAGATATTCAAGAAACTCCCTGTCACCGGCATGTTCCTCAATCTTTGACAATCTCCGGCGCGATTCCAGCGTCCTCAGCTCCCGCATTTTCCGGGCTAGCGCTTGCTGTTTCTGTATTTGCGCCTGGCGCTGACGCTGGTACGCCTGTTCCCGGGCCAGACGTGCTTTTTCTGCGGCCGCCTGTTGCTGGCGCTGCGACGCCTGCCATTGGGCATATTCTTCGGCGGCGCGGCGGTTCTGTATCATCTGGTAGCCAATCGCCAGCGCCATAGCCAGTCCAATCATGCCAAGCAGTTTTCCCATCTCAACCTCACAAACGGTGCCTCTATGGTTTAGCACAGAGTGAGGCCTGGGGAAACTTAAAAACGCCCGTAGCTGTGGTCACTGTTTCCCGGGGACGACTATAACCAGATGTCTTTCACCAATTTTACTTGCCGATCGTCAGGCCGGTGGGAGGACCTGCCGGGCGTCGCCCGCGGCAGTTCGGCTTCAGGGACGGAAACAAACTGCTCCCAGTCAGGCTCGTCCGGTTGCGCCAGGTGCTGGCCAATCAGCATCATCACAATACCGATAACTGCCATGAGCAGACTGAAACCCGGAAAAAACCCGATATTCACGATTTTGCCGTTTGCCGAAGTCATGCTGAATCCTCCTGTGTTGCAAGTGTTTCGCTGATCGTGCCGACACTATAAAATTCCGCCATCATTTATTCTGTGACGCATGCCACATAAATCGCATCCAATCCATGCCGCACAGCCCTGCACGTCTGCTTCCCGAGTGGCATCGCCAAAGTGCGGTGCTGTTGACCTGGCCCCATCCGCATTCAGACTGGACTGAGCACCTGGAGCAGACCGAAGCGGTCTATCTGGCCGTGGTGCAGGCCATCACACGTTTTCAGACAGCCGTCATTATCTGTTACGACCCGGAGCATCAGACAGATGTGCGCCAGCGCCTGTCTGCAGGCAGCGCCAACATGGACCGCATCCTGTTCACCATCGCCGTCAGTAACGATACCTGGATCCGTGATTACGGGCCGTTAACCGTGGGTGGCACCCTGCTAGATTTCCGCTTCAACGGCTGGGGCGGCAAGTACCATCACGATGCAGACGATCGGATCAGCCGCGAACTGCATGCTGACGGCCTGTTCGGAGCATCGCCGCTGATCCGTTCCAGCCATGTTCTGGAAGGCGGCGCCATAGACAGCAACGGCGCCGGCGCGCTGCTGACGACCAGCCGCTGTCTGTTGTCGCCTGCACGTAATCCCGGGCTGAGCCGCTCCACTACGGAAAAACTGTTGCAGCAGAAACTGGGCGTGGAGCAGATATTGTGGCTGGAGCATGGCGCCCTGGCCGGCGACGACACCGACGGACACATCGACATGCTGGCCCGCTTTACGGATGAAAACACCATTGTCTATACGGCATGCGATGAAACCGGCTACCACGGCCATGATTCACTCCTGCGCATGCAACGCGAACTGAAGGCGCTGAGAAACAGAAACGGCGACCCGTGGCGAACCATCGCCCTGCCCTGGCCCGGCCCCAGATACGGCCACAGCAATGAGAGGTTGCCCGCCAGCTACGCCAATTTTCTCATTATCAATGGCGCCGTGCTGGTGCCCACCTACGAGGATTCAGCTGATGACCGCGCCCTGCAGACCCTGCAAGACTGCTTTCCCGGGCGGGAAATCGTCGGCATTCCCTGCCTGCCGCTGATACGCCAATACGGCAGTCTGCATTGTATTACCATGCAAATACCGGATAGTATTTCGCTGAACCATTCACCGGACCAATCACCGGAAAAACCACAGACGCCGGAAAACTCTCCGGCGTCCCACGAGGAATGACATGCCCGAAGCCTTCACCGCCGCAGCCATCCAGCATGCCTGCACCGATGATCCCGATGTCAATCTGGAAGCATCCATGACCGGCATCGAACAGGCGGCAGCCCAGGGAGCGCGCCTGGCGGTGTTGCCCGAACTGCATCGCACCCGGTATTTCTGTCAGACCGAAGACACCCGGGCCTTCGATCTGGCGGAAACCATTCCCGGCGATACCACGGAACAACTGGGCGATCTGGCGGCGGAGCTGGAAATGGTCATTGTCGCGTCGGTATTCGAGCAGGCCGGCAATGGCGTGTTTCACAATACCGCTGTCATTCTCGACAACGATGGCCGCATCGCCGGACGCTACCGCAAAATGCATGTGCCGCAGGATCCCGGCTTCGAGGAAAAGTTTTATTTTACGCCCGGCCAGGAAGCCTTCCGCCCGGTGCCAACCCGCATCGGCAAGCTCGGCGTCATGGTGTGCTGGGATCAGTGGTTCCCCGAGGCCGCGCGGCTGATGGCTCTGGCCGGAGCCGATGTGCTGGTTTACCCCAGCGCCATTGGCTGGGATGTGAATGATGACGAAGACGAACAATCACGCCAGTTCGACGCCTGGCAAACGGTACAGCGCGGCCATGCGGTGGCCAACCATTTACCGCTGATTGCCTGTAATCGCACCGGCTTCGAGCGCTCGCCAGATGAGCTGGACCCCGGCATCGCTTTCTGGGGAGGCAGTTTCATTTGCGGCGCGCAAGGCGAAATACTGGCGGAAGGCGACGATCGCGAGGCGGTGCTGAGCGCGGAGCTGGACTTTTCCCACACCGAACAACTGCGTCGCATCTGGCCATTCTTCCGCGACCGTCGCGTCGATTCCTACCAGGACCTGCTGGAGCTGCATCGTGAAGAACAACAATAAACTGCCCGCCGAGCTGTTTCTCGCCCGGCAGGTGCGGGAAATGGATCAATATGTCATCGAGCACTGTTTCATCCCCGGCATCAGCCTGATGGAAAGCGCCGGCGAAGCGGGCTGGCAGCTGTTGCAACGGCTCTGGCCCGAGGCCGGACGGATCAGCGTGTTGTGCGGCCCGGGCAACAATGGCGGTGATGGTTACGTGCTGGCCAGGCTGGCCAGGGAAGCCGGCCTGGAGGTCAGCCTGCATTCTTCCTGCGATCCGGAAAAACTGCGTGACGATGCCGCCACCGCCCGCGACCGCTGGCTGGACGCTGGTGGCGATATCGAACAGGACGTGGACGTAATCGACACCGACGTCATTGTCGATGCTCTGCTGGGAACCGGTATTGACCGGCAGGTTAAAGGCAGCATCGGCGATATGATAGACAAAATCAACGCCGCTACCGCCCCGGTTCTGGCTCTGGATATAGCGTCGGGCTTGAACGCCGATTCCGGCAAAACCATGGGCCGGGCGGTTAGGGCGCAGGCCACCATCAGTTTCATTGGCCTGAAACAGGGCCTGTTTACCGGCGATGGCCCGGAAGTCTGCGGCGATGTCGTTTACGCCAGCCTGGATGTACCTGAAGAAGCCCTGCTGGCGCAAAAACCCAGCGCAATACTCTACCAACCCACGCTGCCCCTGCTGCCCCGCCGGCCCCGCAATGCCCATAAGGGTTGCTTCGGTCATGTTTTGCTGGTGGGCGGAGACGCCGGATTCAACGGCGCCATCCGCCTCGCCGGCGAGGCCTGTCTGCGCACGGGAGCCGGGCTGGTTTCCATCGCCAGCCGGTCGCAGCATGCCGCTTTTCTCAATCTTACCCGACCCGAACTCATGTGCCACGGAGTCGAAGACCGACAGGCGCTGAGGCCGTTGATGCAAAAGGCCGATGTGGTCGCCATCGGCCCCGGGCTGGGGCAGTCCGGCTGGGCCAGCGACATGCTGGCGGCGGCGCTGGACAGCCAGAGCAGCCTGATTGTTGATGCAGACGCGCTCAACCTGCTGGCGCAAGACCCGACAGCTCGAGACCACTGGATACTGACGCCTCACCCCGGCGAGGCTGCGCGTTTACTGGGTTGCACTACGG
>JALXFQ010000342.1 GCA_027067235.1 Gammaproteobacteria bacterium | reverse complement strand
TTGACCATCTGGTCAGGCATCCGGGCTTTCATCTGCATCACGGCGACATGACCGATACCACCAGCCTGACGCGCATTATCCAGAAAGTGCAACCCGACGAACTGTACAATCTGGCGGCGCAAAGCCATGTGGCGGTTTCCTTCGAGGAGCCTGAATTCACTGCCAACGCCGATGCGGTGGGCACCCTGCGGCTGCTGGAGGCTATTCGACTCAACGGGCTGGAGAACAAGACCCGGGTGTACCAGGCATCCACCTCCGAGCTGTTCGGCCAGGTGGTGGAAATACCCCAGACCGAGAAAACGCCGTTCTACCCGCGCTCGCCCTATGCCGTGGCCAAGCTGTATTCCTACTGGATAATCGTCAATTACCGCGAATCCTATGGCATGTACGCCTGTAACGGCATCCTGTTCAATCATGAATCGCCCAAACGCGGCGAAACCTTTGTTACGCGCAAGATCACCCTGGGACTGTCTCGCATCGCTCTGGGACTGGCCGATTCGCTGGCGCTGGGCAATCTGGACTCGAAACGCGACTGGGGACATGCGCGTGATTATGTACAAATGCAATGGTTGATGCTGCAGCAGGACAAGCCGCAGGATTTTGTTATCGCCACCGGCGTGCAATATTCGGTGCGCCAGTTTGTCGAAGCAGTAGCGAAGGAAATCGGCTTTACCCTGCGCTGGGAAGGCAAGGGCCTGAACGAAACCGGTATCGTGGATTCAGTCAAAGCCGAGGGCCTGTCGGTCAAGGCCGGCGATATCATCGTGCGCGTTGACAAGGAATTCTTTCGCCCGGCCGAAGTGGAGACCCTGCTCGGCGATCCGGCCAGGGCCAAGGCCGAACTGGGCTGGGAGCCGGCCACGAATTTTGACGAGCTGGTCAGGGAGATGGTCGAGCATGACATGAACCTGACCCGCCGCGATGTGTTGTGCAGGGACGCCGGCTTCGAGATGCCCAGCGTCCAGCACGATTTCTGAGTCGAGGTTACAATCCCAGATCCTCGCGGCCGTTGTGCAAAAAAGCGCGCGGCGCATAGCCCAGCGTCCTGGCTGCCGGTTCGTGGTCAAAACAGAGATCGGTTTCGATGCGCTGCAGCATGCCCAGAGTCAGATGGCGGAAGCGCGGCAACAACCGGATCGCCGGCAGCAGTCCTTTCACCAGCCACACCGGCAGATGCCAGATACGCGCTGGCTTGTCCAGCGCCTGAAAGATCTGCTCCACCATGGCGACATAGGGCAGGGTAGAGCCGCCGCTGAGGCTGAAGGCGCGGTTGTCGCCGCCCTGCAACGCCGCCACGCAGGCCGCAGCGATATCGTCAGCATGCACAGGTTGACGCAGCCCGTTGCCCTTGCCGGGCATGACAAATACACCCCAGCTTTCAATAATGCGGGCAATAGCGCTGATATTCTGGTCCTGTCCTGCGCCGTAAATCAGGGTAGGGCGAAAAATCACCCAGGGCACGTTGCTGCGCTCGCAGGCGCTGCGCAGACAATCCTCACCGCTGGCCAGCAGCCGCGTAACAGCTCGTTCTTCGGCCGTTACCGAATCTGTTTTGGTGAACAGGCTGGTGG
>JALXFQ010000341.1 GCA_027067235.1 Gammaproteobacteria bacterium | reverse complement strand
GGGAAATCCGCCGCCTGCGCAAGGCCTCGCGCCAGTTTGGCGAAGGCGAACTGAACACCCGAGTCTCTCTGGGCAAGCACGCTGCGCTGAAACCGCTGGCCGACACATTCAACCAGATGGCTGAACGTATCCAGCATCAGGTGGAAAGCCAGCGTGAGCTAACCAATGCGGTGTCCCATGAGCTGCGCACGCCGCTGTCGCGTATGCGTTTCGGACTGGAAATGCTGGCCACGACAGAACACCCGGAAGATCGTCAGCGCTTCCATCAAAGTCTGGATCATGACATGGAAGAGCTGGAGCAACTGGTGGACGAGATACTGACCCACTCCCGCTTTGACCGACCGTCGGAAATCAGGTCAATGGATAAGCTGCCCATCTTACCCTGGCTGCAAACATTTCTGGCCGACTTTTCCTGCGCACCGTTCGACATCCCGGTACATTTCGATGAACAGGATACGAACAACGCCCTGCAAGCAGCGTTCGATGAACGCGCGCTATCAAGGGCCCTGACCAATTTGCTCAGCAATGCCTGCCGTCATGCAGCTTCCCGTGTTGAGATATCCGTTGCCTCCGGCAACAAGCGGGTCTGCGTTCACGTTGACGATGACGGGCCTGGCATCGCCAAATCCAACCGCGAACGCATTTTCGAACCTTTCACCCGGCTGGATCAGAGCCGTGACCGCGAATCCGGCGGTTACGGTCTGGGTCTGGCCATCGTTGCACGTATCGCGGCCTGGCATGGCGGGGCTGTCGCAGTATTCGACTCGCCGCTGGGCGGCGCGCGGTTTACGTTTTGTCTGCCGGGCGGCAGTCGTAAATAAATACGGCTGCATCGACCATATTCCCGCGCGGGAACATGGTGCTGCAACTCCCCTCTCCGGCAAACCATCCGGGCGGCCCGCCCCCGGGCATGTATAATCCCCAAGACGAATCTTTCCGGCCCCTGGCTGTCTCTTCACTACTGAAAAACTATAACCATCATTCATGAAAATCATCGACGAATTCATTCACAAGGAATCGGCGGGCGGCATTCTGCTGATCTTCGCCACGCTGGCCGCGCTGGCGCTCAGCAACTCTTTCCTTGCGCCGCTGTACCAGTCTTTTCTGCACATCCCGGTGGAAATCCGCGTCGGCGCGTTGCATCTGGACAAGTCGCTTTACCATTGGGTGAACGACGGCCTCATGGCGATTTTCTTTCTGTTGGTGGGGCTGGAGGTCAAACGCGAAATACTGGAAGGCGAGTTGTCGTCACTGAGTCAGGCGGCGTTGCCAGGCATCGCGGCGCTGGGCGGCATGGCTGTTCCGGCGCTGATTTATTACGGCTTCAACCACGACAACCCGGTAGCGGTAAGCGGCTGGGCCATTCCCACCGCCACGGATATCGCTTTCGCGCTGGGCATTCTGTCCTTGCTGGGAAGTCGCGCCCCGGTGGCGCTGAAGATTTTCCTCATGGCGCTGGCCATTATTGACGACCTGGGCGCCATCGTCATTATCGCGGTGTTTTACACCACCGATTTGTCGGTGCTGTCCGTTTCCGTTGCCGCGGCGGCGATGACAGCGCTGGTGCTGATGAACCGCTTCGGCGTCACGCGCAAATCGGCCTATTTTCTGGTCGGCGCGATTCTCTGGGTCAGCGTGCTCAAATCCGGCGTCCACGCGACGCTGGCAGGCGTGGCGCTGGCGTTCACCATTCCGCTGAATGCCCGCGACGCCAGCGGCAAGGCCATCTCGCCACTGAAAGACATCGAGCACAGCCTGCATTTCTGGGTGGCTTTCCTCATTCTGCCCCTGTTCGCTTTCGTCAACGCCGGCATCAATATAGCTGGCATCCCGGTGGCGGAGCTGGCCGGGCCGGTGCCGGCAGGCATAGCGCTGGGCCTGTTCCTCGGCAAGCAACTCGGCGTATTCGGGTTTTCCTGGCTGGCCATTCGCGCTGGCGTCGCCAGATTACCCACTGGCTGCAACTGGACGCAGCTTTACGGCGTCTCCGTCCTCACCGGCATCGGCTTCACCATGAGCCTGTTCATTACCTCGCTGGCGTTTGAAGACGACCGCCTGTTTCACTATACCGACAAGCTGGCGATACTGGCAGGGTCGTTCATCTCTGGACTGGTGGGGTATGCGGTGCTGAGATTCAGTGTTACCCGGCCTCATCCTCCGGCGTAAACCGCCACTCCCATTCGAACAGATAACGCGTGTTTTCAAAACGCCCACGCCAGCGTGGAAAGACCAGGTGGTAATCACCCACCGGTGGGCCACTGTTGAAGTACTCGTACAGGTAGGCGTAACCCTTGTCTTCAGCAAGGTGCTTCACGGTCAGCTTCGCCACATTGGATGTGCCCTGCAGCGGGTAGTTGATCCGGTACGGCAGCCAGATATCCTGCGGGACTTTCGTACCGCCGTTGGTGTAGGGGAGCGGATGCGGGCCGCTGTCGGCATCCTGAATGGTCACGTTATCGCCGTCGAGTTTATCGGCATGGAACAACGCGCTGATCCACCACATGCTGTCCTTGTTGGTTATGCCTGAATAGTCCGCCTCCACAACGGTATTGTATCCGTCCACTGTAACCGTGGTTGTGCGCTTGAAATAGCTCACGCCAGGCCAGCTACCTTCGAGCATGAAGACGAGCTGTTGCGGGGTATTTTCCAGAATACTGAATGTCGTCACCGAAGATGCGTAGCCAATCGAGGAACGCGTTCCCTGAGTGCCGCCGAATTCTCGCCAGCGCCATTCCAGGTTGTCCAGACCCAGACCGGAACAACAGGCCCGGTTCGGTCTTTCCTCGACCATGCTGCTACTCTGCGCAGGAATGTGCAGGCCCACGGCGGTACCTCCACCCGGCGCTCCTGCGCCAATGGCGAACTGCACTTTCCAGGTGGGCGGCTTGCTGGAAGAAACGAACAGGCGGTCGCCTGCCTGCTCCACGCTCAGTTCACCGGCGGCAGGCGGCAAGGTTCTGTTCAACGTGGCCAGTATCGGCGCCAGCATTAACAGCAGATCGTCATCATCCTGGTTCGCCAGCACTGTGCTGTTAACCAGCAGATGATACAGCGTAATCATAAGCAGTGTCAGCCGAGCGCCAGACACCTTTCCTGTATTGGGCATATATCATCACTGTAGGTGTATGTCGAAAAACTATGGCAGAAAAACTGGCCAGCGACAGTTTTTCTGATTCGCGGCGCCAGCGGGTGATTTTTCGACTGCGCGCAGGGGGCGCAATGCTACACTCCACGACATGAATCACCCTGCTGCAATAGACACGTTGGTTACGCATGATCTGAGCAAGCGCTTTGACAACGTAGTGGCGGTCAACAAGCTCAACCTGAGCATCCGGCAGGGCGAGATATTCGGCCTGCTCGGCCCCAATGCCGCGGGTAAATCCACTTCCATTCGCATGCTGGCCGGGATCATCCGGCCCACGGCTGGCAGCGCTACAATTCTGGGCATGGACCTGATCAGCGAGGCCGAGCAGATCAAGCAGCGCATCGGCTATGTGGCGCAGCATTTCGGGCTGTATCCGGAACTGACGGTGCAGGAAAACCTGTCGTTTTATGCCAGTTTGTACGGTAATCACAGCCATCTGGATGATCTTCTGGAGCAATACGAACTGGCGGCGTTCTCCCGCAAACGCGCCGGCGAGCTGTCTGGCGGTTACAAGCGACGACTGTCCATCGCCTGCGCCCTGTCCCACGATCCGGCGCTGGTTTTTCTGGATGAACCCACCGCAGGCATCGACCCGGTGACGCGCAAGGAGTTGTGGGATGTGTTCTATGATCTGGCCGCCGCCGGGAAAACCCTGTTCGTCACCACACATTACATGGAAGAGGCCGAGCGCTGCGATTCGCTGGCCTTTTTGTCGCAGGGCAATATCGTGGCGCAGGGTTCGCCACAGCAGATCAAGGCCCGGCCCGGCGATTATCAGGTCTGGGAAACCGACGCGCCGCACAGCCCCGGACTGACCCAGGCGCTACAGGCGCTATCCTGCGTGCAGACGCTGAACCGCTTCGGTTCTTCATTGCGTATAATCACCGACGCCCATTGCGACCCGGACATGTTACGTAAAGCCATTCAACAGCACTCGCCGACGCCCGCCATGCTGGAAGCCGCCACTTTCAATCTGGAAGATGTCTTTATTACGCTGACCCGGGGGCAGAACGCGCCATGAGAAACATAGTCGCGTTAATGCGCAAGGAATTCATCCAGCTGCGGCGCGATCCGCGCCTGATCGCATTTATCTTGCTCATGCCCGTCATCCTGCTGATCCTGTTCGGCTACGCCCTGCGGCTGGAGCCGGAAAACGTGCGCATGGCCTATGTGGACAAGGACCAGTCGCTGTTCAGCAACCTGATCAAGACCCACATCTGGTCGGAGGGCTATTTCAACCTCTATGCGGTGGATAACAAAGACGAAATCATCGACCAGATTCGCCTCGGCAAGGCCCGCGCCGGGCTGTACATCGGCCCGGATTTTTCCGATCTGCTGACACAAAACAAACAGCCCACCGTTACCATGTACGTGGACGGCTCCATGCCGTCGCTGGCCACGGCGATGAAGAACAACGGCGGCGCGATCACCGACAAACAGGTGACATCGGACATGTATTTCTCCGACCCCGATTCCGACCCGGTAGTCATCACCGACGACCCGTTCACGC